>JACPDY010000059.1 GCA_016183775.1 Bacteroidota bacterium | reverse complement strand
ATAGAAAATCAGCCGCTTAGTACTAACCTTGACAATCCCGAAGCGCTAAGCTATCTTCGCCTAACGGACGAGCAAGAAAAAGGGGATTTAGTAGTAAACCATTTTGAAAAAAGTGTCCAGTTATTAGGGGGCTAAGACACCAAATGCTTTTTTGAAAAAACAAGGTTTTCCTCATTCGAAAATATTTAGTTTAGTTAATTTCTGCTTTCTACCAGCGGATAGCAATAAAAAAATATCAAAGAAAAGTCCCTCTGACTATTTTTTCAATATTATCCCTCAGCCTGACTTTAATGTAATCCTGAAATCTAACTTGATTCCTTTGACAAAGGACTTATATACATCCGACAATTACAATGATTTTTTAGATAAGAGAGCGGAGTTAATATTAAATGAAATTGACAGAATGACCAATTAGAAAACTACCGCTAACAGCGCACTGGAGCTATTTGGGCATTTTTGTCAATTTAATAATCGGAGTTTTTAAATTGCATTTGTCTTATCGACAAATTTGATTTTCAAAATCCCAAACAGCGCCAGTGCGCAAACCGTTAATGGTAAGTTTACTCATATATTGAAAGCAAAAATTCTAAGCATATTTTTATTCATTTCAACGTTCAACTTTGCAATTGGACAGGCTACTTTTTATGAAAAGCTTTCCGACTCGACGCTTGTGTTGACCAAACAAAAGGTTGTTTACGACCCCGCTTATTTTACAATAAATTACCCAAACGGAGATGTGCCGGCCAACAAAGGTGTTTGTACCGACGTTGTAATAAGAGCCTATAGAAAGCTTGGAATTGATTTGCAAAAGGAAGTGCATGAGGATATGAAAGCAAATTTTAGAATATATCCCCAAAATTGGGGACTTACCCGGCCTAACACGAACATTGACCATAGAAGAGTACCAAATCTTATGGTTTTTTTCAGCCGGCATGGAAAAGTGAAATTAATTTCAACCAAGCCAAAAGATTATTTGCCCGGCGATATTGTTTGCTGGAACCTGGGAGGTGGAATAACTCACATTGGCCTTGTGGTTAATAAAAAATCAACAGACGGGGAACGATACCTGATAGTTCACAATATAGGCGGAGGCCAGGTTCTTGCGGACTGTTTGTTTGATCATAAGATCATTGGACACTATCAGTACGAAAAGTAAAACTGCAGGTTCAGCGGGATATGTATACCGCTAATTGATGTGTAGAAAAACTATTTTGCAATTTTAATTCTATTTCTCCGATTGAAAAAATAGCCTGAACCTGAAACAGATCAGCAAGCTGTAAATCGTACCTTTGCAGTATGGAATTAAATAATTTAGTTGAGTTCAAATCCTCGCCCGAAATTCGGGAAAAACTTACCGCTTATGGGATAGCGAAAACCTTTTCGGAAGATGATGTTATTCTGAATGAGAATGCCTACATAAAGGCCATTCCGATAGTGGTAAGCGGCAGCATACGGGTTATGCGCGCGGATGAGGATGGCCGGGAAATTTTGTTGTATTACATAAAGGCCGGCGAAAGCTGCATCATGTCGTTTTTGGGCGGCATACACCACGATACCAGTAAAGTAAAAGCCATAGCAGAGGAAGAGACCGAAATACTTTTTATACCAATTGATAAAGTAAGCTCACTCATAAAGGAATACCCCGAGTGGCTGGATTATATTTTCCGTTTATACCATAAGCGTTTTGAAGAATTACTGGAAGTGGTGAATGCTGTTGCATTTAAGAAAATGGATGAGCGCCTGTTGAATTTCATTAAAAGGAAATGTGAACTTACCCAAAGTCATACTCTTTATATAACCCACGAACAATTGGCGAATGAGTTGGGAACTGCAAGAGTGGTCATTTCCAGGCTATTGAAACAAATGGAGGATGAGGGATTGGTGAAATTGGGCAGAAATAAAATTACGCTTGTGTAACATAGGTTGCAATTAAAGTCTTTCTATTGTCTGATTTTTGTAGCGTAATAAATTCTCACTTAAAAAATAAAAAAATGAAATCAAATGTAGGAACCGCCGATAAAGTTGTAAGAATACTTGCGGCATTGATAATCGGAGCACTTTATTTTACGCACAAAATTTCAGGAACAACAGCCGTTGTGCTTTTAATACTTGCGGGTATTTTTATTGTAACAAGTTTTATCAGTTTTTGTCCCTTGTACTGGCCCTTTGGTATTTCAACCTGTAAAAAGGAAAGTTAACATGGAATTGCAAAACGCGGCTATTATCGGCCTTATCGGTGCGACAGCCGGAATTCTTAGTGGGATGCTGGGGATTGGAGGGGCTATAGTTATCATACCCGCCATGGCGCTGTTCCTGGGGTATTCCCAACAGCTTGCCCAGGGTACGGCATTGATGATGATGGTATTGCCCGTAGGTGCATTAGCTGCCTTTCAATATTACAGGAATGGCTTTGTGGATATGAAAGCCGCTATGATAATGGCTGTTTTCTTTTTTGCGGGAGGTTATTTCGGTTCGAAATTCGCCATACAGCTGCCGCAGGAAATTCTGAAGAAAACATTTGCTTTGCTGCTGGTTGGTATTGCTTTTAAAATGTGGTTTTTTGATAGATCTTAAAACGGGATATGGGAACGGAAAATAATTCAACAGAGCGTAATACCTCTTTAGATCAGCGGTTTTGGGACGAGCGTTACCAGACGGGTGACACCGGTTGGGACATGGGGCAGGTTTCCCCGCCCCTTAAAGCTTATATTGATCAGCTGACCGATAAAAATATCCGCATACTTATTCCGGGCTGCGGTAATGCTTATGAAGCTGAGTATCTTTTACAAAAAGGTTTCACGAATATTACCCTTATAGATATTGCGCCTGTGCTGGTAAATAAACTCAAGGAAAAATACAGTAACAATCCCAACATAAAAATTGTGCTGGCCGATTTTTTTGAATATACAGGCGAATTTGACCTGGTACTGGAGCAAACATTCTTCTGCGCCCTTGATCCGGCTTTACGTACAAAATACCGTGATAACATGTATTCATTATTATCGCCAAACGGTAAACTGGTAGGACTGTTATTCAACACTGAATTTGAAAAGGAAGGGCCTCCTTTTGGCGGGACAAAAGCGGAGTACGAAAAATTGTTTCGTGAAAAATTTAAGCCGTTAGTATTTGAACAGTGCTATAACTCGCACCCCAAAAGGCAGGGTGCAGAATTATTTATAATTCTCAAAAAAAATTGCCTTGTGTAACAAAAGTAGCTGTACAGTAATGCCTGTCACCCTATCTTTGTACTTCGTACTGCGAAGCCATGAGCGTAGTGGTAATATAAAATTAAAAGCATATAAAAATGAACATCCATCAATTTGAAGATAAAAGCCTGGCCCACTACTCTTATGCTATTGTAAGCAATGGCGAGATGGCCCTGATAGATCCTGCACGCGACCCCCAACCTTATTACGACTTTGCGAAGCAGCATAACGCTAAAATAAAAGCAGTGATCGAAACGCATCCGCATGCCGATTTTGTAAGCAGTCACCTGGAGATTTCAAAAACAACAGGGGCAAGCATTTATGTAAGCAAATTATTGGGTGCCGAATATCCGCATGAATCCTTTGATGAGGGCGATGCGATCGTATTAGGCAAGATCACATTAAAATCAATGAACACTCCCGGCCATTCACCCGATAGCATTAGCATTATTGCGATTGATGAGCATGGTAAATACAAGGCTGTATTTACAGGCGACACCTTATTTATAGGCGATTGCGGCCGGCCCGATCTGAGAGAGCAGGCCGGGGCGATCACAGCTGCAAGAGCCGAGCTGGCAAAACAAATGTATCATTCATTGCGCGATAAGTTAATGACATTGCCTGATGATGTAATAGTATATCCGGCGCATGGTGCCGGAAGTTTGTGTGGAAAGGGTCTGAGTGAACAAAGCAGCAGTACCATTGGTGCTGAAAAGATCAGCAACTGGAGCCTGCAAAAGATGAGTGAAGCCGATTTTATTAAAGAACTTTTAGCCGATCAGCCGTTTATTCCGAAATATTTTACGTTTGATGTAGGAGTGAATAAAAAAGGGGCCGAAGATTATTCAACAAGTGTTTCAAGGGTAGGCAGAAGGGAGCCTGTAACCTGTCAGGGCTGCGCCAGATCACTTAACCCCGGAATTGTAATTATTGATACCCGTCCGCAGGATAAATTCAAAAGAGCGCATTTGAAAAATGCTATCAACCTGATGAATGATACCAAATTTGAAACATGGTTGGGCAGTATAGTGAGTCCCGGTGAAAAATTCTACCTCATCGCTGAGAATGAAGCAGTGTTGAACAAACTGATCGAACGCACAGCAAAAATCGGCTATGAACAGCAAATTGAGCTGGCCTTTGTTTCTGAATTCGGCAATGCAGAGACAAAGCCTTTTGACAGCAAACAATTACTTGGTAATGAAGATGATTTCACTATCATTGATATTCGTAATGAATCTGAAGTAAAAACTAAAAAAATATTCGCGAATGCCATTCATATTCCGTTACACGAATTGAGAGAGCGCACAAACGAAATACCTTTACACAAGCCTATTATAGTGCATTGTGCCGGTGGTTACCGCAGTGCTGCCGGAAGCAGCATTATAAAATCAAAACTAAGCGACGGGACAGAGGTATTTGACCTGAGCGAAGATGTAAAAACCTTTCAAAAATGAACTTTATAATCAAACATAAACTGACCCTGATCGGAGTAGTTGCAGGATCAATCGCCGGATACCTGTACTACCACTTTATAGGTTGCGTGAGCGGCACCTGCGCAATTACTTCGAAACCTTTAAACAGTATTTTGTACGGGGCATTGATGGGTGGTTTACTATTCAATACACTTAAAAAAGAAGAGGCCAAACCGGAATGATCATGAACATAGAAAAGATAATCAAAGAGGGCAAAGGCACCATCATAGATGTGCGTTCGCCCGAAGAATTCAGGGGAGGGAATGTAAAAGGCTCGATAAATATTCCTTTACAACAAATCCCGCAAAGATTAGAAGAACTGAAAAGCATGAAAACACCGCTTTTATTGTGTTGTGCATCAGGCAACAGAAGCGGACTGGCACATGGTTACCTTGCACAGCAAGGTATTGAATGTTACAATGGGGGATCCTGGTTAGATGTAAACGATTACCAATCTTAAACTGAAAAACAAAATGATAAACACAATTAAACAATTATTCGGTTTAGGTCCCAAAGTGGATTATGCTGGACTGGTAAAGCAGGGAGCCATTATACTGGATGTTCGCAGCAAGGGTGAGTATGCAAGCGGGCATATCAAAGGTTCTGTCAACATTTCTGTTGACACGTTGAGCAATAACTTGTCTAAATTAAAGGATAAGAACAAGCCAATCATTACCTGCTGCGCGTCAGGGATGCGAAGCGCTTCTGCGAAGAGTATTCTCAGGTCGAATGGCTACTTAAACGTTCACAATGGAGGAGGGTGGAGCAGCCTGCAAAATAAACTAAGATGATAAAACAAACACTTTTTACCTGTTGGCATTTTATGCGTTGGTTGCGTTTGGGACTTGGCGTGTTCATGGCCATACAGGCTGTCCAAAACCACGACACCCTTTCCGGACTTATAGGAGCCTTTTTTTTGTTGCAGGCAGTAACCAATACAGGTTGTTGCGGTGTGAGTAGCTGTGCCACACCGGCCACAAAAAATAATGCTGACAAAATTGAAGAAGTAGAATTCGAAGAAGTAAAAACAAAATAATTATGGCAATAAAATTTTCTGAAATAATAAAAAGTGAAACACCTACGTTGGTTGATTTCTTTGCCGAATGGTGTGGTCCCTGCAAAATGATGAAACCTATACTGGAAGAGTTAAAATCCAATATCGGAGAAAAGGCCACAATTTTAAAAATCGATGTGGATAAAAACCCTCAGGTAGCAAGTGCTTATCAGATACAGGGAGTGCCAACGCTTATACTTTTTAAAGACGGGCAGATAAAATGGCGTCAATCGGGTGTTGTGTCGGCAACTAACCTCCGGAACATCATTAACCAACATTCAAACTAAAAATTTAAACATGAAGAATATACTGATCTTTGGTTTTGCTGCAATTGCATTGTTGCAAAATAGTTGCACGAACGGGCAAGCTCAGAACAACAAAACAAACCTGCAGGCTTCAGAGTTCGCTCAGAAGATTAACGAGCTTCCGGCTGCACTGATCATTGATGTACGAACTCCTGGTGAGTTCTCAAAAGGACATTTGGTGAATGCAAAGAATATTGATTGGAATGGAAATGATTTTGAAAAACAAATTTCAACATTCGATAAATCAAAGCCTGTTTTTGTGTACTGTTTAAGCGGTGGCAGAAGTGCGGCGGCGGCCAGCCTTATGCGTAAACAGGGTTTTAAGGAAGTGTATGAACTGGACGGAGGAATAATGAAATGGAGAGGACACTGATAAATTGGTATTGATAGATTTTTACGCGGAGTGGTGCGCTCCCTGCAAAAAGATGAAACCTTATTTGGAAGAAATTTCAAAAGAAATGGCAGATAAAGTTATTGTAGTCCGCATAAATACCGATGACAACCAGGCCTTGTGCAAAGAATTGAAAATTGACGCACTGCCTGTTCTTCAGCTTTATAAAAGCAAGCAGCTTACGTGGAATAACCAGGGTTTTATTGAAAAGGCGGATGTTGTTAAGCAATTGAAATAGATCGGGCTGAACTAATAGTACTGCAAAATAAAATTTATTCCGCCCTCAACGCCTCTATCGGATCGAGGTTTGAAGCTTTAATGGCAGGATAGATTCCGGAGATCATACCTACTGCAATGCAGAGCATAATTCCGCCCAGTACCCAGCTCCAGGGTATAATAAAGCCGGTATCAAATTGCAGTGCCAATAAATTTCCGGCAGATACACCCAGCAAAATACCAAGTAAACCGCCGAGCTGACAAATAACAATCGCTTCAATTATAAATTGCCTGCGGATCACTAATTTATTTGCGCCTAATGCTTTACGAACACCTATTTCGCGTGTACGTTCGGAAACAGAAACGAGCATAATATTCATCAGGCCAATTGCCGCGCCCAGCAAGGTAATAAAGCCAATAACCGTGGCGCCTATAGTCACTTTTTGCAGGTTTTCAATAAGCATGGTGGCAAAATTATCACTCTTGGTCAGGTCGAAATTATCTTCCTGGCCGGGTCGGACTTCACGAATAACACGCATGCGTCCTGTCGCTTCGCTTATGGCGCCATCCATTTGCTGCGCGCTTGGCGATAACACACTTATCACATTCGACATGTCGGGGCGGGAAAATTTTTGTCGTGCGCTTGTTAATGGTATCATCGAAACTTTATCACCGTCAAAACCGGAAGCATTTCCTTTTTCTTTCAGTACGCCAATTACTTTGTATTTGCCACCCCCGACGGTTATGTTTTTATCAATAGGTGATTCCCTTTTGTCAAAGATCGCGGCGGCCGCGTCTTTTCCCAACAAAATAACATTTGTTCCCAATTGCATATCCTGTTGAGAAAAATTCCGGCCCTTTTCAATGTCATATCCCGAAGTGCCTAAATAGTTCTCATCCACCCCAAATACCCTCATGTTTGGATTGCTTTTATTCGATTTGTATTTAAGCGTGGCACCTCCCGCAGCCCTTACCGATATTGATACGAGTGAACCCGGGTATGAGTATTCATTTTTAAAACGGGCAGCTTCATCGTAACTTATGGTTTTAAAATTTTCCGGTCCTCTGCCTTTTTTTCCTATTCTAACGATCATGCCTCTGTTCCGGATTGTGAACGTATTGGCGCCCATGCTGGTAAAGCTGCTGCTGATGGATGATTTAATGACCTCAATTGCTGTGAGGATACCTATTAATGCCATAATACCGATGGCAATGATCAATATAGTAAGTATGGTACGCAGCAATTGGCTGCGGATAGATTGAAACGCAATGACAATATTTTCGAGCAGCCACGGGTCGATCAGACGCATAGTTAAAAGTAAGAAAAATTAACCTACTCACTTGTCATACTGAGCGGAGCGAAATATTTTTTGGAGGCCAACACATAGTATAATAAGTAGTGGCAATTGTACTTGCCGACAAAAGTAGAACTCTTCGCAAAGTAATGCTCTGTTAAACGTTGATCCAAGCTGTTAGTGACCCCTGTATATAAAACCTTTTTGTTCTTGTTTGTAAGTATGTAAACACAATAATTGTGCTCTTTCATAATAAGATTCTTTACCCGCGAAAAGGCGGCTTCAGAATGACAATTATACATAATAATTGTGCGTTTTTAGCCATCTCAAACACCCTTATTTTCTACAATATTTAGTAAATTAGTGCCTTAAAAGATTCAACATACTTAATTCATAATTCTTAATTTTTCATTATTATGGCCTTCGACTTAGAAATGATCAAAAAAGTGTACGCCGGACTTCCAGCTAAGGTTGCTGCTGCACGTAAATTAGTTGGCAAACCACTTACACTTACTGAAAAAATTCTTTACGCGCATCTTGCAGAAGCATTGCCTGCCAAACCCTACGAGCGTGGAAAATCGTATGTCGATTTTAACCCGGATCGTGTAGCCATGCAGGACGCCACTGCTCAAATGGCCTTGTTGCAATTTATGCAGGCTGGTCGGCCTAAAGTGGCAGTTCCGTCTACCGTGCATTGTGATCACCTTATTACAGCAAAAGATAATTCAAAAAAGGATCTTGATCAGGCCATAAAAACAAATCAGGAGGTTTATAATTTCCTTTCATCTGTTTCAAATAAATACGGCATTGGTTTCTGGAAACCGGGTGCAGGTATCATTCATCAGGTTGTACTGGAGAACTATGCTTTTCCTGGTGGGATGATGATCGGTACCGATTCACATACAGTTAATGCCGGCGGACTTGGCATGATAGCCATTGGTGTCGGAGGCGCTGATGCGTGCGATGTGATGGCGGGACTGCCATGGGAACTTAAAATGCCCAAGCTGATTGGTATTAAGCTTACAGGAAAATTAAATGGCTGGACATCGGCTAAAGATGTTATATTGAAAGTGGCTGGTATATTAACTGTTAAAGGCGGTACAGATAAAGTTGTTGAATATTTTGGTGATGGTGCGGTATCGTTATCGTGTACAGGTAAAGGCACCATTTGCAATATGGGTGCTGAAATTGGAGCTACTACATCAACATTCGGTTATGATGAATCAATGGAGCGATACCTGCGTGCCACAGGTCGTGCCGACATGGCCGATGCCGCTAAAGCTGTAAAAGAACATTTGACAGCTGATCCGGAAGTATATGCTGATCCTTCAAAATATTTTGATGAAGTGATCGAGATCAACCTGAGTGAACTGGAGCCGCACCTGAATGGTCCCTTCACACCGGATAAAGCTACCCCTATTTCGAAAATGAAAGAAGAGGCTGAAAAGAATGGCTGGCCAACAAAAATTGAAGTGGGTTTGATCGGTTCATGCACGAATTCATCTTACGAAGATATTTCACGTGCCGCTTCACTTGCTAAGCAGGCTGTTGACAAAAAATTAGTGACGAAGGCACAGTTTACCATTACTCCCGGCTCGGAGCAGGTACGCTATACCATTGACAGGGATGGATTTATTGATACCTTCAATAAAATGGGCGCCAATGTTTTTGCCAATGCCTGCGGACCATGCATAGGCATGTGGGATCGTACGGGAGCGGAGAAAGGGGAGAAGAATACTATCGTGCATTCATTCAACCGGAACTTCGCTAAACGCGCTGATGGGAATCCGAATACATATGCATTTGTCGGATCACCGGAACTGGTTACCGCACTTGCTATTGCAGGAGATCTGAACTTTAATCCTCTGACGGATACATTGACCAATACTGAAGGCAAGGCCGTAAAACTGGATGCGCCTTCCGGCGATGAATTGCCTAAAAAAGGCTTCGCTGTTGAAGATGCCGGTTACCAGGCACCTGCCGCAAACGGTGCTGGTGTGCAGGTATTGGTTTCACCAACATCCGACCGCCTGCAATTACTTGATCCGTTCGCTGCATGGGAGGGAACCGACCTGAAAGAACTTAAACTACTTATTAAGGCAAAAGGTAAATGTACTACCGACCATATCTCAATGGCTGGTCCATGGCTTAAATACAGAGGGCATTTGGATAATATATCAAATAACATGCTTATTGGTGCCGTTAATGCATTCAACGATAAAACAGATTCTGTAAAAAATCAATTGACGGATGAATACCAATCTGTACCGAAAGTTCAGCGCCAGTATAAAGCAAAAGGCATAGGCTCAATTGTTGTAGGTGATGAGAATTATGGTGAAGGTTCATCGCGTGAGCATGCTGCGATGGAGCCGCGCCACCTGGGTGTTCGTGCTGTGCTTGTAAAATCGTTCGCTCGCATACACGAGACAAATTTGAAAAAGCAAGGTATGCTTGCGTTGACCTTTGCCAGCAAGGAGGATTATAATAAGGTACAGGAGAACGACACTATTGATATTCTTGGTTTAAAAAGTTTCGTCCCCGGTGTTCAGTTAACCGTTGTATTCAATCACGATGATGGAAGTAAAGATGAAATAAAGGTGAACCATAGCTACAATGCTCAGCAAATTGAATGGTTCAAGGCAGGAGGCGCGCTTAATATTATCAGGGCGAATGTTAAGGCTTAACAATATTAGCTTAAAATGTATCGCTTAGATAAAAATATATTCAAAGCCCACACTGTTGAGGAAGCTGCTGACCATGCTTCTTATTACAAAAATATTTCATGGGAAAAACGGTTTGAGATTGCCCTGTATTTAAACAGTATCGTATTTAAATTAGTAAATGAGCCTGTTCCCAAAATGAATAAGCAATTGTTTTCGGTGAGGGCTAGAGATTAATGGGAAATATATTCTATCAGGACTTTAGAGGTTTTATTGCCGCGCTTAACAAAAATGAGGTGAAATATATTTTGGTCGGTGGATATTCGGTTGTTTTTCACGGATATGCCCGCAGTACAGGCGATATGGATATTTGGGTGAAACGTGACAGTGAGAATTATCAGAAAATTGTAAAAGCCTTTGCTGATTTTAAAATGCCTGTTTTTGATATGACAGAGGACGTATTTCTGAATCATCCTACATGGGATGTTTTCACATTTGGTTCCCCTCCTGTTTGTATTGATATCCTTGTGAAAGTAAAGGGCCTTAATTTTGATGAAAGCTTTAAAATAGCGACTATTTTTGAAGACGATGATCTTGCTGTAAGAACGATACATATTAATGACCTTATCAAAGCCAAAAGATCTGCCGGAAGGCCCCGGGATATTGATGATATTAACAATTTAGTAGATTAGTTATATTCCTTCAATGTAAATTTTACTTAGTCTTTTTTTCTTGAGTCGTGCACAAAGTAAAATATTTTTTTCTTTCTCATTGCTCTTCTATTGTGCTATGTCATCCGCACAGGAAGAAAAACCGGCAATCAATAAGCCATTAAAATACGATACTAATTATTGTCGGTCTTACGAGGAGCGTTTGGTTGTTGGTCTGTATCAGGCATCACAGAATTATAATCTGGAAATTACCCAAAAGAATTTTAAGGATACAGTCGGTAAATCGCATATCAATTATTTCGCTGATGCCGCAACAGTGAACGGTTTGGTTTTTTCTTATGATAAATTGGGATTCAGCTTTTCATACAAGACTCTTCCAATGATCGATTCCGACAAAAAGGGATATACAAAATACAGGGGATTGGGAGTAAGCGTTGGTGGGAATAAATGGCGGCTGGAGTCTAATTTCCGGAGATACAGTTGGTTTTATGATCTGAGTACTTCATTATACGATACAACTTACACTCCTGAAAGGCCATATTATCAAAATTCTTCCATGAGCGTCATGAGCTTTAAAACAAAATTCATGTACTTTTTTAAGCACCGTAAATTTTCGTACCGGTCGGCATACTCCTGCAACGAAAGGCAGCTTAAGTCGGCTCTTTCACCGGTATTCGTGGCAAATGTGTATTTCAATAATACTTCTGCCGACACTTCATTTATACCGTACTTCATACGTCCCTTTTATGGATTTAATGCCGATGTGAATGGGTTGAAGACTGTCGCTTATACGTTAGGTGGAGGAATGGCGGGAACACTTGTAATATATAAGCGCTTTTTTCTGAGTGGTATGTTTGTTCTTGGAGCTGAATCGCAACACAGCCAGTACCATCATTATAATACGAATGTTACTAATCGATCAACATATATTAACTGGGCTGGCGATTTCAGGGCAGCTTTAGGATTTAATAACCGCAATTTTTATATTATTGCCAATATTGTTAACGACTTTTCGACTTACAATAGCGGACTATTTAATATGGCCGCAAATTTTAAAGGCGCCAGTTTTACTTTAGGGTATCGTTTTAAAATTAAAGAACCCCGCTTTATGCCTGCGGTTCGGAACACGAGGTTGTACAGGATGTTTTAAGTTGGGGAATACTATGATTTAAATCACTTTATTATTTCTTTCTTTAATGCTATTTATGCTTTACCTTTCATCAAATAATTAAATTCAAGAGTCATGAAATTTCATTTCTTCTCCTTAAAGCAGTTTCTTATCTGCGTTGGTTTACTTTCTATTTCTGAATTAGCTTTCAGTTATGATAACTTAAGAGTACAGGATCCACAACAGCCGTGGCGTAGCGCAACCGGAAACATCGATGAAGCTATAATTTCAGTCAGACCACGGGGTATATATATGGAATATGGTTTATACCTTACTTTTTCATCAAAAGGCAGTTACCTGAATTCTGTAAATGATACCCTTGAAGTTCAGTTTGATTTTGATCTTCCTAAAGGCTCTATCGTACATGATTCATGGTTATGGGTTGGTGACAGTATTGTGCAGGCAATAATCATTGATAAATGGAAAGCATCCTCCATATATGAGGGTATTGTTAAAAGGAGAAGGGATCCATCCGTTCTATATAAAGTATCTGCAAATTCGTATCAATTGCGGGTGTTCCCTATGGCAGGAAATTCTACACGAAAGGTGAAAATAACTTATTTGGTTCCGGTTGAATGGTCTGCAAAATCAACTTCTGCTCCTTTACCGGTAAATTTGTTGAAAACATCATATAATAATGTGCCTGATTTAAATCTTATAAACTACCATGACTCAATTTGGAAAAGTCCGGGTGTAAAAGAATTAACAGGATTGAGTTATACTCCGGATACATCACTAAAATACTCAACTGCATTGATTAATAAATCGGTCATTGTAAATACAGGAAGCCTGAATACAACTTACAGTTCTCCCATGAAAAACGGAACATATCTTGGATGTTTTACTAAAGGGAGTGAAAATTTTTACGAGCTTGCTTTTGTCCCTTCACTGGCAATGGGTATTACCGCACCTAAAAAAACAGCAATATTAGTTGACTATGATATTAGTAAAAGTGATGTTAAATCTTCCGAAGTAATTACTAACATTAAGGCATTGCTTCATTCTAATTTTACATCATTGGATTCTTTTAATCTTATTTTGTCCAATTTTAGCATTTTACGTATCAGCAATAATTGGTTGCGAGCCGATTCTATGACAATTGAAAATGCTTTTGCAAGCCTTCCTGCTAAACCCGTATCTGATTACAGTAATTTTACATCTCTTATTGGCAATGGGATTGACTTTGTTAAAATGCATGGTAATAATGGCGATATTTTATTAATTACCGATGTTGACCAATATGGCGCAAGTGTTGCCGCAAATCAGCTGATAAATGATATTAAAGCATTAATGAGCCCGATTTTTCCGATTCATATCGCAGATTTTACAATAAAAAATTATACATATAATTATATTGGTTCTCAGTACTATTACGGTAGTGAATATTTTTACAGTAATCTGTGTAAAATTACCGGTGGGAATTATTTCAGACAGTTTAATTCATCATACACTTTTTCCGACCTCCTTTCGATTTCTTTTCAATCTTTAGACAGCCCCATAAGTTCATTTGACCTGTATTCCACTTTGCAAAGTGGATTTTGTTATGGACGTTATAATATAAAGGAAACTGCTTCGTCATTTATATACCCAAGTTCTACCATACTTCAGATTGGTAAATACAGTGGCGGTTTTCCATTTGTGTTGCAAGCTTCAGGTTTTCATAAATCAACACCATTTACTAAAACAATTCAGATTCAACAAAGTGATTCACATGTGGAAGATTCACTTACTAAAAAGGCTTGGACAGGTAATTATATACGGACTATGGAATCGGGTGCTGTCAATAACCAGATAATAAATGATATAATTTCGAATAGCATTGAAAACCGTGTATTATCTATTTATACTGCATTTTTAGCCCTGGAACCAAATGATAGTATAAAATTCTGCCCTAATTGTGTTGATGAAACCAAGCTTATTTCAACTCAAAATATTGATACAGGAGACTCTGCAATTATGGTAGTGGCCCCTAATCCATTTAGCTTTCAAACGACCTTAACAGTAAGAATTCCAGAGGGGGTAAATTCAAGTGAGGTTTCGTTTAGGGTATATAACTCATTAGCTCAGGTAGTGAAGACGTTTAATATTAATACTTTCACAAGTAACCGTTTTCAGATTGATTGGGATGGGGTAGATGATTCCGGGAAAATAATTAGCTCGGGCATATATTTTATTAGCTTGATAACGCCCAATCAACGCCAATCTCTGAAATTGATTAAATTAGAATAGGATTTCCAGCACATTTAAACTTTTTATTACAATTGCATTAGCGTTTATTGATTTATTTTGACAGTTTTTATGCAATCTGTTTCCAGTATGAAATTTATTTTGCTCATCGCCAGTTCATTATTTGCAATGTGCAGTTCAAATACCCAATTTGTAACGGACAGGAGACCATTAGAAGACTCAACTAAAACCAATAAAACAGTTATGACCGACACCATTCAAAAAACCGACGAAGAGTGGAAAAAAATATTAACCCCGGAGCAGTACAGGGTATTGCGCGAAAAGGGTACAGAGCGTCCGTTTACGGGAGAATACGAGAATAACTATGAGCCGGGAACCTATGTTTGCGCGGCATGCGGACAGGAATTATTCAGGTCAGATACAAAATTTAATGCAGGCTGCGGATGGCCCAGCTTTTACCGTGAAGCAGCCAAAGGACATATAATTGAAAAAGCAGATCTTACATTAGGAATGAGACGCGTTGAAATAATTTGTTCCAAATGCAGCGGTCATCTCGGCCATGTTTTCGACGATGGTCCTCAACCAACAGGATTGCGCTATTGCGTGAATTCTGTTTCGTTAAAATTTATTCCTGATAAAAAGTAAAGAACAAACGAGCTGAAAATAAATAGTCCCGTGAAAAGACGGGACTATTTATTTTTTCAGGTAAATGAAAATTATTTTTTTGTTTCTGCGGCGGCTTCAACTGTTTTTGTTTCAGTTGCTTTTACTTCTGCTTTATCATCTTGCTTTTTGTCGCAGGATTTTGCCGATTGAGCTCCTTTTTTGCAACAGGATTTTTCCGCTTTACCTGAACAGGATTTTTTGGCAGCGCCTTCCTGTGGTCCGTTAAATGCAAATGTCGCCACAACCAGTGTCGAGAAAGCCAGCATTAAAATTGATTTTTTCATGGTGTTATCTTTTTAAGTTATACTTTAATATTGCGTCAAAAATAAAGCCAATTTATAGGCTTATTATACCAATTATAAATATTAATTAGTCCAATTTATATTTGAAAAAACATACCCAAATCCACATGTTTTTTTTATGCTTTGTTCTGTGAGGTTGCTAAGTTCAAGTGTAATAAAGTCACTTACTTCATCAAGGGTTTTAT
>JACPDY010000058.1 GCA_016183775.1 Bacteroidota bacterium | reverse complement strand
TAAATATTTTTTATTGTAATTTTTTCATACGCATGCACATCACGTATGCCATCAGTGCAATTACTGAGGTAATAATTCTTAACCCAACCCGACATGCCCTCTTTCATGATATTCTCTTTTTTGATTGACGCGCCTTTTAAAGTCATGTCAACGCGGTTCCACTCTACTTCTGCACTTTCATTATTTTCCCTGTCGGGTAGTACGTTTGCACCTTCTTCTCTTTCATCCTTTTCGCTTTCTTCCTTATTTTTAATAAAAACATATGTTAATCCTTTTTCAGTAACATACATATCTAAACCCGGAGCTTCGGCTTTAAAGAGCACAAATGGAATAGGGTCGCCATTCATATCAGCCATTTGTCCTTTGTTCTCCAGAAATTTTACAGGCTGGTTCTGCATCCATTGCCGCACCTGTTCTTCATTTCCTTTAGCGTCAGAAGTTGTAATAAAAAAAATTGAGCAAATAATAAGTAAAAATAAGCACATGTAATTTGCTTTGGTTTTGATATCGTTTTTCATAAGGATTAATGTGTCATAAATGTATTCCAACAATCAGGTTATTAATAATACTACTTTGGTGAATTAACAATTGGCATCTAACAACTTGATAACAAGCAAGCATATGCAATATAATTATTGTTTTTCTTTCACTCTACAAACAGTAACGATTCGCGGCACACTCACGGCGCAGTAAGATTAACATTTATACTGCACCCGTTTTTATCCTTAATATTTATTGTGTAAGTGCCCGGACAAAGTTGATTTTTATACCTGTTAACATAACCATCGGGCCATAAATAGCTGTATGGGTTCGTCCCGCCAACTCCATTTACATGTATCCATTCTTTGCAGCCACAACCTGCACAATTGGCTGTTCCTTTGGTGAATTGTCCGGTTAAAGCAGGAGGTGAAATTACTGCGGCGCTTGCGGTAGCGGTGCAGCCTTTTGAATCGGTAATTGTTATTGTGTAATTGCCTGCTGAAAGGCCTGTAGCTGTTTGAGTGATTTGGCCATTACTCCAATTAAAAGTAAAAGGGGAAGTTCCGCTACCCGGACTAGCAATTGAATTTCCATTATTGCCGCCATTACAGGTAATGTTGATTGTATTTGTTGAAACAGAAACAGCAGGGTTAATTGTAACTACTGCCATTGAGGTAGCTGTGCTACCCCCGGAATCGGTTACTTTTACTGTGTAAGTTGTATTTGATACAGGGCACACACCTATGTTTTGCGAGGTTGCGCCGTTACTCCAGGAGTAAGTATATGGGGAAGTGCCACCAGCACCATTTGAAGTTACTGTGACGCAAGTGCCCGGGCAGGCTGAATTTCCTGTTGCAGTAATGGTAGGACCTTCACAGTTATCAGATGTTAGAGTAACAGTTTCTGTTTGTGTACAGCCATTGCTTCCTGTGACAGTTACTGTATATGTTCCCGCAGCAAGATTAGTGGCTATTTGTGTTGTTTGAGCATTATTCCACAAATAGGCGTATGGCCAGCTATTTATACCGCTTGCCCCAGCTGCTGTACTGCCATTGTTTCCGCCACATGATGCTGCGGTGCTGGTTACTGTTACTGTTATTGGGTTTAGTACAGGGGCTATTATATTGTAACAACCACTGGCATCGGTTACAATTACATAATCACCGGCCTTTATATTTGTAGCAGTTTGTGTTGTTTGCCCGTTGCTCCATAAATAAGTATATGGTAATGTTCCTCCAAATGCAGTTACTTTTGAACTGCTGCAATTGTTTGTAACTGACAAATTGGGGCCATTGGAATTCCCGATAATGGCTACTGCGGTTGAAGTACACCCACTGGCATTTGTGACTGTAACTTTATATGCTCCCGCCGAAAGCCCTGTAGCGGCCACAGTTGTTTGTCCGTTACTCCAGCCATAGGTGTAAGGGCCTGTACTGGGGGCCGGAGGAAATGGCTGAACCAATGCGGTTGCTTTACCTGTTGTTCCCCCACATGTAGATGTTTGATTTTGAATTGCAAGCACAGAAAACCCGGGTTCTGTTATTGCTATTGGTACAGCGCCTAAACATCCATTGGCATCAGTTGCTGTTATTGCATAGTTTCCAGCTTTTAAGCCGGTAGCATTGGGGCCGTTTTGCCCATTACTCCAGCTATAAATATATGGGCCAATACCCCCTATTGCAGTGGCTATGGAACTACCGGTATTATCTCCCGGGCACAGTACATTTTGCAGCGTTGTATTTATGCTTACGTTGCCTGTATTGTTGATTATCTCTATCGTTCGTATGGAGGTGCATCCTGTATTATCAGTTACGGTTACTGTGTATACACTTGCATTTAACCCGGTGGCCGTTTGTGTTGTTTGTCGTTCGTATGGAGGTGCATCCTGTATTATCAGTTACGGTTACTGTGTATACACTTGCATTTAACCCGGTGGCCGTTTGTGTTGTTTGTCCGTTGCTCCAGCTATAAATATATGGGCTGGTGCCACTTATTATATTCACTGTAGCATTTCCGGTTTTACTACCTGCACTACAACCTGCATCGGTTGGGCTGATACCAATACTTACGTTACCTGTATCTTTTACAATGGTATATAATTTGTTCGATATGCAGCCTGTATTATCCGTAACAGTAACAGTATAATTACCTGCGGAAAGACCTGTGGCAGTTTGTGATGTTTGTCCTGCTGGGCTCCAACTATAGGTATATGGTCCGGTGCCGCCCGAAGCGGTTACAGTAGCGCTACCCGGATTAACGCAACCCGCATTAATTTGATTAGGTGTTAAAGTTAAACCGCCGCTTCCGCTAATGGTAAAATAAACAGTATCGGGCACCTGGATACACGCGGCATCGGTTACTATAACATTATAATTGCCCGCGCATAAACCGGTAATTGTATTGGTAGCGGCAACAGTATTTAATGTTTGGGAGCCATTATTCCAAACGTAATTATAGGGGGCTGTACCGCAATTAACAGTTACCGTAGCTGTGCCATTGCAACTGCAGCCGCTTTGATTTACTTGCACTTTTGTATATGTGGGCGAAACAGGAACAAACTTCATAATAAAACTATCGTCGTTACCATTTGGTGTATTATCAAAATATGCCCCACCTGCCGGATTCATAGTTGGTAAACCTGCTCCGGAAGCATAATTGGTCCACTCTCCTCCAAAAAAAACATTGTTATTTTTGTCAATAGCCAATGGACTCCTGAAATCATTGTTGCTTCCACCTATATAAGTGGCCCATAATAAAGTGCCGGTATTATTAAATTCAACAAGAAATTGATCTGAACCGGTTCCTCCTCCAAAGCTTCCGTCAAAATAGGATGCACATCCGGGGTTAAGAGTTGGTATATTGCTTGAATACGTATCAAAACTAATATATATATTACCACAATTATCTATTTCAAGATTATCCCCAGAAGTAGGTCCTTGTCCTCCATCTTCCAATTGATTCCCTCCATAATAAGTAGCCCATTGCCTCATGCCTGTATTTGAAAACCGGAGTATAAATGCATCTGACGCACCTTTGTAACCGCTAAAATA
Organism: Bacteroidota bacterium; assembly: GCA_016183775.1. Lineage (NCBI taxonomy): Bacteria > Pseudomonadati > Bacteroidota > Bacteroidota bacterium. The sequence continues at coordinate 85 of JACPDY010000058.1, read as the reverse complement.
GGCGCTACCCCAGGACTGAGTAGGAAAGTCAGAAGCATCTGTTACACCTGTAACATAAATATTTCCGGTAACATCTACTCTGAGG
>JACPDY010000057.1 GCA_016183775.1 Bacteroidota bacterium | reverse complement strand
CTCTTCAAAACCTTAGGAATGCAAATCCCGCCCAAAATTCTTAAGACAGAACCCAAAATGTAGTGGCACAAACCTAACCCCATGCCCGCAAACCCACATCATTGCTGAATTGTTAAAAATCAAGTGTCAAACTCGGGTGAAGGCCACTTGTACTTTCACTATAACTGTAAGTAATTTATAGGCTACTCATGGCCTTTTAGCCTTTGAGAATAAATTAACCGACCTTATAAAATTTTCAGCAGTGCAAAAGCCTTGTGCGAAATCATACGGTGATTGAAGCGATGGCACGCGCTAAGCGATTGTAGGTACAAGATTATACAAAATTGACGTATGCCACTGGATGGCCTTCCCACAGGTTTCGACTATGCCTACCATCCATTGCACAAGCTTCGCAATGACAGGCAAGCTGCCAATGACGCCTTTTCATATTTAGCTATATGTGAATAAGTTGTAAATTAAGTTCTGTTGCTTTTTTGGTCAAAAACTTTATCTGCTGCTCTTTTAATTTTTGCTCGTACATCTTTACTCCTTGTTCAACATATTCCATCCCATGAGCAAATATCTTGTAATATAGCTCTGCTAATTTCCTTGCCGTTGCTTTTATTGCCACTGCTACTCCACGCCTGGCTTTTTCCGATTATGATATGACGCACACGCCGATGTTTCACCAGATGGAAGGACTGGTCATCTACAAAAATACTCATATGGGCCATCTGAAAGGGTGCCTGATGGATTTCCTGCGCGCATAAAGCTATAATCTGTCAGCCCTGGCAATACTGTTGGATTGCCTCCATGTATGCCTTGTAATAATTTATGCAGGTTCTTTATCTGGGGTTTATTATGACGAATGCGCTTGGGTGCATTATTATCCTTATAATTTTTATTTGCCTGCTTACTAAAGTTAAGCAGCACCTTTTCTGCCTCCTGATCACATACACTCACTTGTCCCAGGTAAAACATGTATCCATCGTATGCCTGACGCAATTCAAAAAGATATTCCTCTTTATAGTTCCCCTCTAAAGCCAGCAATATATCATTGCCTTTTCTCTTTTGTAAATCCTTACTACAATAGCTTAACAGGGTATTTGCGTTTCGTTCACCTTCTAAAATGGCTTTTATCATTGCCATTCCGCTTGCTCCATGAGTTTGAGAAAGAACTTCCGGCAAGCGAATGTTCATTTCTATGAGTGCTTTTTGCATGTGTTGGATGTGTGAGGCTGACATTTGATCTTCGCGCATGCGCGTATATACCCGAAGCTTCCTTACCAAATCCTGGGGAACAAAGCTCTCTCTTAATAATCCGTAACTGTACAACTGCTGAATCCACTGACAGTCTTGTACATCTGTTTTTCTGCCCGGTAAATTTTTGCTGTCGGCAGGATTTACCAACGCAACCTTTATTCCCATTTCCTCTAAAATATCATACAAGGTAATCCAGTAAATCCCCGTGGCTTCCATAGCAACCTGTTCTATGCTGTGTTGCTTTAAATACACCCCAAGATCCTTGTAACACGCCGTAAAAGTTCTAAAGCTCTTTACAGGTTCTTTTTCTATAGATACGAAAACTTTTTCGCTTCCAATATCTATACCTGCACAATTTTTAATGATCTGTTTCATTGTCCTTTTTTTATGGCAATCAATACAGGCTCAAAGTATTTTATATAAAAAGCATTGCTGCCAAACGGGATACCACTATGGATTCACCAATATTACATACAACATACTTTGAAGCAAAGCTCAACCACAGGTAGAAAACACTAGTTTTTGTACTGCTACACTGCCTATATCTCTTACCGGTTTGCCCCAAAGTTAACGTCATTTTATATTATATTTAATCCCAATTAATTATGCCTCAACCTGACCAGGCACAAAACTTTAAAGCCGGGAAAAAAATTTTGTAATAGCCCCCGGATAAATTTATCTCATTACTTAGCCAAAAACTTCTTAATGATCTTAAACTCCTTCTCGGGTTCTTCAACCTGGGGATTATGGCCTGAGCGCTCGAACATTTCGAACTGGCCCTGCGGACAATACTTTTTGTACTGGACAGCAAATTCGGGAACGGATACCCTATCGTAACGGCCCGCGACAATTAGCACCGGCATTTTCAGATCCTTTAGCTGTTTGCGGTAATCAATTTTCCCGATATCACCGCCTATAATAAAATCTCCGTCATCGCCCACCAGTTGGTAATATAACTTCGTGTTGAACGGATTCGGATATTCAGGATCACGGCTTTTACGGAAGTTCTCGGGATTATATGCGTACAGAAAACCATAAGGCACTTTACCATATACCGTAATATGCTCAGGGTCGTTGGAATGAGCGCCTGCATCGCGCAGCTGCATCAGCTTTTCCCATACTTCGGGGTAATTGGTTTTAATTTCGTGATTGGAGTTATCATCATTTTTTTGCCACATTTCCGCACTGAAAAAACCGTTGGCAAGGATGAGGTGTTTTACATTCATAGGATATTTAAAAGCATATTCCTGTGCCACCAGGCTGCCATAGGAATGTCCGAGTATATTTATTTTTTCATATTTCATGGCCACTCTCAGTCCTTCTATATCTTCCACATCACGGCTTATGCTGTATTCAGTGACCGATTTAGCCGTATCCGATTTGCCACGCCCGAAGTTATCAATATACACCAGTGTACACGAATCTTTAAGTCCGTCAAAGCTATGCATGCCCACGTGTGCCCCACCCGGTCCGCCGGAAATGAGGAATAGCGGGTCGCCGGCACCAACTGTTTCGACCCACAGTTTCGCGCCATTCACTTTAATATGCTTCCCTTCAGGATGCTGAAATTTAGGCTGGGTTTGTGCCGCACAATTAATGCCGAACGTAGCGGCGAGAAGTACAAGAGATTGGATTTTGTTCATGGTGTTATGTGTTTAAATTTCGACAATAGATGTATTAAGGCTGGAAGTCGGAAGTTAGAAGTCTTCCGGCTTCGGACTTCCGACTTCGAACCTTTTCAAAACGTAACATGTCTTATTTATATTTTTAAAATTCACTTCAATAAGGATAAACTATTAATCTTCCTCAAGACCTACTAAAGGCTCCGCCAGCATTTCTTTTTTACTTGCTTTTTTATCAATTGAAAGAAGTAAAGAAGGAAGTAAAATAAGATTGGTAACCATTGAAACCAACAAGGTAACAGAAATCAAAACTCCCAAGGCTACAGTACCACCAAAACTTGATGCAATAAATATGGCAAAGCCGCAGAACAAAATGATGGCGGTATATATCATGCTAATACCTGTATCCTTTATAGTAGCTGAAATAGCTTCTGTAACACTTTTGGTGCGATGTTTTAACTCCTGCCTGTATTTAGTTAAAAAGTAAATTGTGCCATCCGACGAAATACCAAAGGCGATGCTGAAGATAAGGATGGTGGAAGGCTTAAACCGGATCCCTAAGAAACCCATGATACCGGCGGTAATTACAAGAGGTATGAGACAAGGCAATTTTGATAAAAAGATGATCCGAACGGATCTGAAAAGAGCCAAGCCGACAAGAATGATCAGAACTATTTCTATAATAAGGCTTTCGATTAAATTCTTTAATAAGTAATCGTTTCCCTTCAAAAACATTAAACTATGTCCTGTTAATTTCACATTGTAATGTTCAGGATCAAAAATGGAATCAACTTCAGGTCTCAGATCAGCCACCAATAATTTCATTTTTTCAGAACCTATATCGGCTATTTGCGCCGTAACACGTGTAAGACGTTTGGTACTATCGATAAAGCTCTGGAATCTGTTCTTTTTGCCTTTAATTGAATCGCCATAGCCGGAAAGCTTTTGTAACTCTGTAATCCCGGGAAGAATATAATATTTCGGGTTGCCGCCTTTGTGTGCCTGGTAGGAGAATTTAATTGCATCAACCACGGATAAAGACTTTGAAAATTCGGGATGAGCTGCAAACAACTTTTGCAATGATTTTATTTTATAAAGCGCTTCGGCATTATTATTAAATACCCCGTTCTCACTTTTTGTATCAATTAATACTTCAAATGGTAAAACTCCTCTGAAATTCTGTTCAAAAAAACGTAGATCGGAATAGATGGGATGCTTCTCCGGCAGGTCATCAACAACAAATCCAATAATCTCAATTTTAGTCATACCATATAAAGAGATTATTGTTACAACCGTTGTAAGCATATAAATGACCTTTCTTTTATTATGCACGAGGTAATCGATTAATTCCAGCACTTTATTTAATTTTTTGGCTTCGAGGTGCTTGGTAAATTTTGCGGCGGGCTCAGGCAGAAAACTTAAAATGATAGGAATTAATATTAACGTAATGAAATAAGTGATGATAACATTTATCGCTGCTACTATGCCAAACTCTACCAGCAAAGAACTATTTGTGAAATAAAGCACTCCAAATCCAATGGCGGTTGTAATGTTTGCAAGAAATAATGAAAGCCCTATTGTTTGGATGGTACGGGTAAGCGCTTTTATTTTGTTTCCGTGAGTAGAAAACTCGAGGTGATATTTGTTAATTAGAAAAATACAGTTCGGAATGCCAATCACAATAATAAGCGGTGGGATCAGGCCTGTCAGGATCGTAATTTTATAATTGAGTAAATGAAGTATACCAACGGACCATATTACACCTATTATAACCACAACAATAGAGAACAGCACCGAAGTAAATGAACGGAAGAATATCCACAAGATTAAAGCGGTTACCAGTATGGCTAATACCAGGAATAAAACCATTTCGCTGGAAACGATAGCCATGAATTCGGTACGGATATAGGGCATCCCGGAATAATGAATTTTAATATTGTGCTTTTCAGCAAATTTTCCTGCCAATTGTTTAATGTTACCGACCAGCTCAATCCGGTGTTTACTGTTTAGATCCGCTTTATTGAAAGTGATCGCCATGAGCGTGGCGCCACTTTCCTTATTGTAGATCAATCCCTCGTAAATAGGTAATGAATAAATTACACCTTTAATACTATCAGCTTCCTGCTGGGTTTTTAATACCTGAGTAACCACAGGTTTAAAATCAAATTTGTCCAGACTGTCATTGCGAACAACATTATACAATTTAGCAACCGACATCACTTCCTGGATGCCCTTTAACCGCTTTATATCTTCACTTAAAGTATACCAGTCATTGAACTTTTTTAGATTAAACAGGGCCTTATCCTGGAAGCCAATAACCATCACATTTCCATCTTCACCAAACGTTTGTTTAAAATTGAGGTAGTCGATATAAGTACTGTCGTTGGATGGAAGGATTTTAGCGAAATCATACGAAAGTTCGATCTTACCGGCTTCATAGCCCATAAAGACTGTTGCAAGAATAAGACCGGTAATAAAGGCTATTCTGTTTCGTAATATTTTATTCGACAGGTATTTCCACATACTATTTAATGCAATCCTTTTTCTGACCCCAAAAAAGCTGTCGATCAGTGATCCGGCTTTGTTGCTTACTTAACAATAAACAAAAAATCACTTCCGGGTTCATTGCTGCCAAATTCGCCGGCACGGGGTTGAGGTGTTACTTTTTCAACAAAGGTAACTATTTCGGCAAGAGTTAATATTCCATCCGATCCGCCATAGGTACGAAGTGCCTCGATAAATTTACGGGCAAACGGTGAGTGTTCACCTGAGCGTCCGTCCGGAACATATTCTTTTCCGCCTGATGTTATGTACTTACGGGTTTTGTATTTAAGCTTACGCTCAATAAATTTCTCTTTCGAGATCTCGGAATACTCATCGCCGGCACGCGAACCCGACATGGCAATAAGAGGATCAAAGGTTCCTCCAAAACACACATCCATTGTAAGAAAAATATGCTTGCAGGGAATATTGTTGATCATGGTACGCAGGTTGGAATGTGAAATATAACTTGAACGCGACTGATCATTTTTTTTGGAATCCTTTGCCACAATATATCCTTCTTTAAACACATCATCATACAAGCCATGTCCCGCGAAAAAAATGAACAGGTTATCATACTCTCCGTAAGTAAGCGTAGCATATTCCCGTATCTTATTTATCACTTGCTCCTGGGTGGCATTTTCAACCAGTTCGGTCTGGTAACCGTAATATTTATTGAGTTCAGCCGCCACTGTTTTCGCGTCATTCACCGGATTGACCAAAGCACTAAAATCAGTGTAATTCTCTGAAGCAAAAAGAAGAGCGAAATTCCGCTTCGTCGAATCTTTTGAATCCGGCGAAGACTTCACTTCCGCTGTTACACTTTGGTGCATCACGCTAAAATTTTCTTCCGCCGACATATTGAGCCTGTTTATGGCCCTGAGTGTAATTACATTTTCTCCATTTACCAGCTTTATCGTTTTTTGAAAAGTGCCGGTGCTATCAATCTTATTCTCATCGTTATTCACAAAAAATTGCCTGATGCCCACCTGATCTTCCACTCTCCCCTTCAGATCCATGCTTTCCCGTGCAACAGATACGCTCCTGTTCCCGGTCAGATTTGGAGAAATGATACTGATCTTCGTATTACCATATTTCTGATCGATAGACCCGAACGGATTTTCACGAAGGCTGACGGAATGCTGCTTATCGCCTGAAACCAAGCGGAAGTTATTGTATTGTGAAGAAACACCATTCTTATCCTTCATTTTGGTGCAGGTAATACTTACATTTTTCCAGTTTGTTTTCAGCTCCCGCGCGTTCTCCACTTCGATCTTAACAATAGCGCTTGTGCCCATAAAATAAACCTCATAGGTCTTTTCATCGGCATTGTAGCGCCCAATGTCTTCAAGTTTTACGCTTACCTCCTGTCCTTTGGGGACCACACCGTATAATTTTTCGGTTTCCTGCTGGATCACCATAAGCGTATGCGCCTTCAGTTTTTTTCTGCGTTCGAAATACTGAGCGGTGGTTTCAAACTCTTCGCGCGGCATAGTAAGCTTGGGGTCAAGATGAGCCATAATCTCAGGGAATACCGGACTCGCCATCACTCTTTTTTGCGCTTCGGAAAATGGTGCTTCCAGGTATTGCTGCACACGTACCTTTTCAGAAGGCTCTACACCTGTTATTTCCCATACAATAAAGCTCTGGTCCCTGCTTGCAGTAACAAAATAACGGCCATCCGGACTGAAAGAAACCCCAAACACCATGTCTTTGTGGGGCGTAAGAAGAGTATAAAACTCATTTAATTGTTCTCCATTGCGTTTATAAAATTTAACCGGTGAACGATAGGCCGAAGTAGCCACGTAGTTCGCATCGGGACTCATCGCGATTGCATCCGGCTCCCCGCTGTGTTCCAGCTTTTTCTTTTGTGTTTGTGTAAACGTATTGTCCTTTCTTTGCCAGGTAACCAGGCAATAGTCGTTGCCGCCATACATGTATTTATTTCCGGGCTCGAATGTTATACAGGTGGTTTCATTTTCACTTTTGAGATCGGACACTTCAACCAGCTTATTATTTTTTTGTTCCCATACTCTCATACATTTATCCCTGCCTGTTGAAACAAGATACTTTCCATCAGGAGTAAACGCAATATTTGTTACACTGCCTTTATGCGCCTTTATCTTTTGCACCTGTTCGAACAAACCATTTTTAAGCAGCCAAAGCACCATTGTTGAATCGCTGCTGCAGGAAACAAGGCTGGTGCCATAGTTATTGAACGTGAGTGTATTGATATAATTAGTATGCACATTTGAGAACTCCTGCATTAATTTCAGATCGCTCAGGCGCAGAATAACTACATCACTTGGAGTGCGCAGTTCTGAAATAGCCATGTATTTCTCATCGGGTGAAAATGCTACGGCACCTGATTTACTGGAAGGCTCACCCTGAAAACTCCACACCTTCTCAAACAGGCTGTTGTATAATACCACCATATTATCGCCTGTTGTAACGGCGAAATAATTTCCGTAAGGGGAAAATGTACCCTTATGCACATAGTCGGTAAAGCCTTCGATGTGTTTAAATTGTTTGATAGAAAAATCCTGTGCGTTGATAATGCTGATAAAAAGCACCAGGATAAGTGAAAGTTGTTTTCTGAGTGTCATGGTATGGAAATTATAATTAAGAAAATAAGGCTTTATATTATACATGACAAACAGACATCAACCTTATTCCGGGGTCCTGAAGGCAGAATTACACTTAGAATAGTTATTTATACGCCTTAGCCAGTGATCTTATCTTCTCCTGCACTTGTTTATTTACACGTACAAGCGGCAGACGTAAATTAGCTTCACAAAGGCCCAGCTCAGATAAAAATTCTTTAACCCCGCCCGGGTTACCATCGGCAAACATCTGTTCAATGATATCAGTGTGCTTGTAGTGTAGTTCCCGCGCTTTTTTGTAATTACCATTCAGGGCCTGACGAACCATTTCCGAAAAACCGGCCGGGTACGCGTTACCCAATACCGAAATAACGCCATCGCCGCCACAGGCTATGATAGGAAGCGTTATAGCATCATCGCCTGAGATCAGTAAAAAATCCTTCGGTTTATTTTTAATGATACGCATACATTGATCCAGGTTCCCCGATGCTTCTTTCATTGCAATTACATTTTCAATTTCATTGGCAATGCGAAGTGTGGTGTCGGCTGTCATGTTAGAAGAAGTGCGGGCCGGTACATTATACAGGATCACGGGTTTAGGTGATTCCTTAGCTATTACTTTATAGTGTTGAAAAATCCCTTCCTGGCTTGGTTTGTTATAATACGGAGATACAGACAGTACAGCCGCGATCTGTTTCATATCAAAATGACCAAATGTCTTAACAACTTCAGTTGTGTTGCAGCCACCATTTCCAAGAACAATTGGCACACGCTTTTTAGCTGTGTCAACAATACAATTCACGATATCAATCTTTTCTTCCTTCGATAAAGTAACCGATTCGCCGGTAGTACCCAATGCCACAATATACTCCACCTTACCCTTAATGATGTGTTCAACTACTCTGCTTAAGGCTTTAAAGTCAACCTGACCGCTTTTTGTAAATGGAGTAACAATTGCGACTCCTGTTCCTCTGAAAATACCTGCATTCATGGTTTTGTATCAATTTTATGAGCAGCAAATATAAGAGTAATTTTTATGCGATATACTGCATCTGAGTAGAGAGTTCAAGACCTAACTGTCAATTCATAACCGGTACTCCTGCCGCCGCCGGCTTCTCTTTGCAGTATGCCTTTATTCATCAGGTCTTGTATGTCACGCAAAGCAGTATCACCGGAGCATTTGGCGATTTTTGCCCACTTAGAAGTGGTTAGTTTACCTTCAAATCTGTCCCAAAGTTTATTTAACATTGATCGTTGCCTGTCGTTGAACGGGGTAGCCGAATGAGTTTTCCAAAAATCCGCCTTTTGCAAAACTCTGGCGAGGGTTTTATCTGTCGCATTAAGGGAGCCGGTTAAACAATCCAGGAACCATTTCAACCATTTACTGACATCCATAGTTCCTCTTTGGGTTTGCTCCAGGATATCGTAATATTTCTTTCGTTCCAAACGTATCTGGGCGGACATGCTATAAAACCGCTGCGGACTTCCATCGGCCCTGGCAAGCTGCATATCGGCAATGGCACGGGCTATTCTGCCGTTCCCATCATCAAAAGGATGTATAGTTACAAACCACAAATGAGCGATTCCGGCTTTTATCACGGGATCAAGAGCCTGCTCTGCGTTGAACCATTTTATAAACCTGTTCATTTCTTTACCTACCATTTTTGAATCAGGCGCCTCGTAATGTACCCGTTCTTTACCCATGGGACCTGATACAACCTGCATAGGGCCCGTTGTATCCTTTCGCCAATTACCCACAACTATTTTATACATTCCACTTCTTCCTGTCGGAAACAGGGCTGCATGCCAGCTGAATAATCTTTGAGCCGTTAAAGGCCTTTTATTTTTTTGTGTGGCATCAAGTACCATTTCCACCACTCCATCAATGTTTCTGGCGGATGGCACAAGCCCTGCTATATCCATACCCAAATGCCTGGCAACAGAAGAACGAACCTGTCCGGGATCTAAGAACTCCCCTTCTATTTCGGTCGATTTTAAAACATCCAGTGTGAGGGTTTCCAGACCGGCCTCTTCCCGTAAAGAAAAGCCAAGCGCCTCCATTTTACCCATTAATTTTCCCTGTATATTCCTGACTTTCCCAAGGGCAAACAGCAATTCTTCATTGCTCCAGGTAAAGTCCGGCCAATCTTTCAGTTGATGTATATAGTGATTTAATCTCCGCATAATATGCGGTAAATGTAGGTATTAATCTCCGCATAACAAAATATTCACCGCATATTATGCGGAGATTATAGACATTATTCTCCGCAGGGTAGTAACTTCAAAAACTAAAAAGCGGGTTATTTGGAAGGTGTGGTCAGATTAGCAGAGATGCTCCCCTGCACATTGGTCAAAAATACGGTATGATCGTGTTTTTCCTGGCTGCCAATCACTATTTTAACAAACAGGGAATCGCTTTGCGCCGAAGCAGAAAGAATATTTTTCGCGTTAATTCCCATTACTTTATTCTTGGATTGAGTTGATATCGTTTTGGTAAAGGAAGTTGTCCGCACCGTATCAACAAAATTCGAAATAATGCCATTATCGTAGGTAACGTAATACGGGAACACTTTGCCGTAAGCAGTATAGGTAACCTGGTAGGTCTGGTTTACACTCTTGTTGCAGGAAAATGCTATTGCTATTATTGCGATCGCGATGAGCTTCTTCATTTGTTTAAATTTAAATTACTGTTTATTTAGAAACTGTTTAAAATTCATTTGATAAAAAGTATAAAGGGCATCTAAAAGGAAATCTCCTACTGAATTACTTAGTGTTGACCAAAACCCTATGTACCATGTATGAAACAAGCCTTACCGATGCCCAATGGAAAATTAT
>JACPDY010000056.1 GCA_016183775.1 Bacteroidota bacterium | reverse complement strand
TAATACCAAACCGCTATCAAGATGCTTAATAAATCCAGTTAAAATTACAAAGCGATTTCATTTTTTCCTTTTCATTATGTAATTCCCTCAAGGCTTTTTCAAGTTTATCATCAACTGCATCCAATGAGTTGAATGTATAGTTCTTGAATCCCTTTTGTTCACGGATATAGTCCCATATATGCTCAACAGGGTTTAATTCGGGAGAATATGGTGGCAAATGTAGTAGTCTTATGTTTTGGGGAACTGCAAGTTCTTTGCTGATATGCCATCCTGCTCCATCCAAGATCATGACAATTCGATAGTGATTATAATGTATTGATACTTCTGTCAGAAAAACATTCATTAGCTCTGTATTATTGCAAGGGGCAATGATGGAATAGGTTTCTCCTGTTTCCGGACAAACAGTACTGTAAGCATAAGTGTATTCTCGAACAAATTGTTGAGTAACTAGGGGTCGGTATTTTTTAGGAACCCAACATCTGTTTACATTGTTGATTCTTCCGAATCGGGCTTCATCTTGAAAAAATAATTTTTCCGGCCTTTTATCCTTTACTTCTGTGAAGTAGGAGCCCAATAACTGCGGGAGTTTTTTTTAAACACCTTCTGTTTTTTTATGTCTTTTTGAGGATGTTCCGGACGGGGAGCTTTTTTCTTCCAGTTGTGTCGGGAAAATAAATCCCATATATAATCATCTGATACCGATTTGCCCAAACTGCTTTATATCAACTTTTTTATATCATTAACAGTAAGTATCTGACCTTTTACTGCTTTCTGTTCTAAAGTTTTTAACAAGCTGGATTCTTGCTTTAAAGACATGTGGCTACGTTGCTCACGTCTACCACCCCAAACTAATCCCGTATCAAAATCGGCTCCGTCCTTATTATATAGCTGAACGAGCCGATAAACCTTCTCTTTATTTATTCCTAATAAAGAAGCGTACTCTTCAGCCTGCTTCCCTGGATTGGTACTTACGCTATAAATAATCTGCCAGTATTGAAAAAGCCTTACGTCTTTTTGTCCTTGCAATTTCTTCAGCAAAGCTTGTTTGCTTAAATGTGGTTTTACTTTTAACTGTAACATGTGGCTTTTTGTCCACAATATTACAAAATTATTTTATATATCTTGATAGCGGTTTAGTATCAAACAGCGAAAATTGAGAATTCAGGAAGTGCAATTATAAAATTCCATATTTGCACTTAATTAAATGCAAATAATACCCATCCGCTTGAAGATTTCAGCTATTTAGGAATACGGATGGTTTCCATTAAAATACTTTTCAACACACTAAATTTCAGGCTAAATAAGCCTACCCATTCTCCACCCTAAATTGTATATTTGGTTCCCTTAAAAAATGACCCGCGAAGAAGCCAAAAATAGCATTCAAAAACTCGTTGAACGGTTTGCAGAACACCGTAAAGATTACCATTTGCCCGATTACAACGAAGCAAAAACACGGCAAGACTTCATTAACCCACTTTTTAAGGCACTTGGCTGGGATATTGACAACGAAAAAGGAGATTCCGAAGCATACCGCGAGGTGATCTATGAAGATAAAGTTGTAGTGCGCGGAAAGGCCAAAGCACCCGATTACGGTTTTCGTTTAGCAGGCAGCGGAAAACAACGCCTGTTCTTTGTTGAAGCAAAAAAACCTTCCGTTCCCCTTAAAACAAATAAAGAAGCATCGTATCAATTAAGGCGTTATGGAAGCAGTGCACAAGCGCACGTTTCTATTCTTACCAATTTTGAAGATTTTATAGTTTACGATTGCTCGCGTGTTCCTAACTTAAACGACAGCGCAAGCGTTGCAAAATTAAAGCACATCTCTTTTGAAGATTACGTTAAAGAGTTTGATTTTATTTACGACACGTTTTCTCATGATGCAATAACAAAAGGTCGTTTCGATTCGTTTGTAAAAAGTGCCGCCACTAAAAAAGGAACCGACACCCTTGATAAACGATTTGTTAAAAGTCTTGATGAATGGCGTTTGTATCTTGCAAAAAGCATCGCGTTAAATAACCACAAATTAACAGATGAAGAAATAAACTTTTCCGTTCAGCAAACACTTGATCGTTTAATATTCCTGCGCTTTTGCGAAGATCGTGCAGTAGAACCTGAAGCTCAATTGCAAAAAGCTGTTTCAAAGGGCGATTCCTATAAAAATCTGCTCGATCTTTTTAATCAGGCTGACGATAAATACAATTCCGGTCTTTTCGATTTTAAGAAAGATATTATCACACCCAACCTTAAAATCGACAACAAGGTTCTGAAAATTGTCATTAACGAATTATATTTCCCCTTATGCAATTACGATTTTCGTGTAATGCCTATTGAAGTATTGGGCAATGCTTATGAGCAATTCCTTGGGAAAGTAATTCGTACTACACCCGCACGAGGTGTTAAAATTGAAGAAAAGCCTGAAGTACGTAAAGCCGGTGGAGTATTTTACACACCTCAGTATATTGTTGAATACATAGTAAAAAATACCGTAGGGAAATTGATTGACGGAAAAACGCCAAAAGAAATTGAGAAAATAAAAATTGTTGACCCTGCATGCGGCAGCGGTTCATTTTTAGTGGGCGCATTTGAATATTTACTCAATCACCACGTTAACTGGTATCATGAAAAAGGATATGCTACAAAGAAAGGAAAGGACAATCCTTTTACACCGCAGGGCACCTTAACCACACACGAAAAAAAGCGCATACTGACCAATAATATTTTTGGTGTTGATCTTGATGCCAATGCTGTTGAAGTAAGTAAGCTAAGTTTGTTACTTAAATGCATGGAAGGTGAAACCGAAGCCTCTATTAAACAGCAGATAAGCCTATTTCATGAGCGAGTTCTACCTGATCTCGACAATAATATTAAAGATGGGAATAGTTTAATTGATACCGACTTTTACGATGAGTTTGAGTTGGGGTTTGAGAAGCATATAAAACCTTTCGATTGGAAACATGCATTTCCTGATGTTTTTAATGTAAAAAATACGCCTATTCAAAAAGTGAACCCCAAAGAAAGATTAAAAAAAGCGCTTGTTAAATCGGCAGAAGCAGAAAAAGAGTTAGACGATGCGATGAAAGGTTTTACAGATAGCGTAGAAGAACCGTTTATGCTTTATGGCAAAACCGGTGGATTTGATATTGTTATTGGTAATCCTCCATATGGAGCGTTATTATTACCTGATGAAGATTTGTATCTGAGACAAAAATATAATGTTTCAAACTATCAGCTTGATACGTACAATCTTTTTACTGAACGAGCTATACAGATTGCAAATAGCAATGCAAAAATTGGATTTATTATACCTTCCGCATGGACGGCTTCTGTTTATGATGATAAATACAGAAAATTTCTCTCAAAGTAGGTTTGTATAGATGAAATTGTAATTACACCGAAACAAACATTTAAGGATGCAACAGTGGAAACTTGTATTATATTATTTTCAACAGGTAATCCACCGGATTCTTTTTCAGTTAACAGATGGGACACTGAATTGAAAGAAAGTTATACTCTTAAATTAAGTACAATCACAAACAATCAAACTTTTCTTTTCCCAATATATACTAATCCAAAATCTTTGTCAGTTATTGAAACTGTTAGGCAATGTAAAACTCAGTTGTCCGACTTTGCTGAAGTAGTTTGGGGTGTAAAAGTTTACGAAAAAGAGAAAGGCATAGCACCACAAAAAGGAAACGAATTTCCATAGCGAAAAGAAGACGAAATCTACACACCGGCCTTTATTAGGAGGATCTGAAATTTTGAGATACTCTTTAAACTGGAAAGGCGGGTATATTGATTATGGAAGGTGGTTAGCTGCACCGCGCAAGCCCGAATGGTTTAATGGTGAAAGAATTATTGTAAGGGAAGTTACTGCAAAAGGAATAATTCAGGCTACTTTCATTGATGGCGATTACGTTTTTTCCAATTCAGTTGATGGGATAAGGCTTGTTGGAAATAGAATAGAACCTAAATACCTCTTAGGACTTATTAATTCAAAATTAATTTCTTTCTATCATCTAAATACTTCTCCTAACGCATTCAAAGGAACATTTCCAAAAATGCTTTTGCAAGATTTGAGGGACTTGCCAATACAGGAAGGTAAAGCAACTACAAGAGTTGAAGTTATAAAGCATGTTGATTTACTTTTAAAATTAAATGAAGAATTAAAAACCGAGAAACTTCAAACCAAAACAGACCAAATAAGACAACGTATTGAATACAGCGAAGAAAAAATAAATCAATTAGTTTATGAGCTGTATGAATTAACCCATGAAGAAATTAAAATTGTAGAAGGAGGGTCAAGTGAGTAACGATCCTTCGACAGGCTCAGTACGAGATCCACGCATACAAAAAGCTCTTGAAAATTGGGATGCCAATGTTGCTATATTAGCAACAATGCCTGACAAAAGGCTTTCTGAAAAACTGGATGTAATTAACATGCAATCAGCAATTGCTCATAAAAAGAAACTAACATCCTCAATTGAGTTACTTGAAATTTGGTGGAGGCAAGTAGTAGATGCTCGTATTTACAAAGCAGAAAATAATATTCCCGATGCGCCCAATGAAATTGAATTAGCTATTGCAGATATTGAAACTGTAATGGTTAAATCGGAAGAACGGCAGGAAATATATATAGAGGCAAAGCCTGATCAACATTCTCAGCCCAAACCTCAAATTCAATCAGATGATGACAGTCAATTGTCATTGTTTTAGGTCGAGATACTAATTATATTTAATTTCCGTGAAGAGCACATTAAAAAAAGATTTTTACTTGAAAAGGATCCAAAATCAATTGAATTAGCAAAAAACAATTATGAAGTTTTTCATATCGATGAAAATTTTGATTCAAAAAAGTTAGATTCAAAGAAGAATTGCATTTTTTATGCTGTCACTGATAAAAGTACTGATAAAGCCATTGGTGGATTTGCACATAAAATAGAAGGCAACAACTATATATTCCCCGTACCTGATCCTACATTAATTTATTTTCATAATGCTCAAATTAGTGTTTCGCGCATTAAAGAGTTCAAGTATAATCTTTTAATCAAACTTGATCTTTCACAAAAAGTAACAGAAACTGCTATTAATGAAATGTATAACTATTATGGACTTACGAGTGGGTTCGTTATCTATCTATTTACATCAATTGAATCATTCATTAATCAGCTAATCCCCGATAATTACTCTTTTAAAAAAGAACAATCAAAGAAAACTGAAATATTTAATAAATCTCAGATACAGGAACATCTTGATTTTAAAACAAAAATAACAGAGGTCTTACCAGATGTTACCAAGAAAAATTTCTTTCAAAAATCTACTTCGAGCAATCAAAGGATATGGAACCTTAAAAATTTTCGTGATGATATTGTCCATACGAAACATGAGGATAATCCATTACGCTATGAGAAACTAATCAAAACCGCATTAAATTTTGATTACAACAAAACCCTTGAATCAGTGGCTGCATTTATGAACTTTTATCGTAAAGATTACATAATTGAATGCGGTTGTGGGGTTGATTATTAATATATACCCGTTTGGGTACTAATAAAAGATCAAAGAGCAATTTTTATATTCCTAACGGATATACTAACCCTTCTTCGGCCCCGCCACAAAGTCTTTCAGGTAGTACGGTTCAAAATAAGCGACATCTTCAAATTGTTGTGTATTAAAGGCTGCCTCTGAAAAAGAGATCATAGCAGCAGCTGATGGAAATACATTATCAATAAAAACAGCGTTAGCATTTGTTCCGAGCTTTTCACGGCATTTGGCAGCGCCATCGCCAAAAAAATAAATTACATTATTTTTCAAGTGTTCTTCAAAAGAGTGTTCATCAATTATTTTGGCTTGTATGGGTTCGATTTCGTTTAATTTCTCATCATACAAAGCACAATATACTTCCATCCTTCTTGCATCCAACATGGGACAAAGCAAAGGGACGAGGGACGAAGGACGAGGGACGAGGGAAATATTTTCATTTCGACTTTGAACTTTGAACTTTGAACTTTGAACCAGAAATGTGAGGCATTTGAGGGTAGATAAACCAATGAGCGCCTTCCCCAACCCATAACACAACCCCTTCGCAGTCGAAACCCCAATACGTAAACCCGTATACGAACCGGGCCCTTTACTTATGGCAATGGCGTCAAGATCACTAAATTTTATGTTAGCTTCTTTGACAAGTCCTTCAATAAAAACAGTCAGATTTTCGGCGTGGGTGTATCCGTTGTTGATTTCTTTCAGAGCAAGCAGTTCACCGTCTTTTGCAAGCGCCACAGAACAAACGGTGGTAGCTGTTTCAATATTCAGTATCAATGCCATCGCTATTTCTTCTTAACATTGAAAAGCTGGGATTTATCAACTACAGTAACTTTTGTCCCATTCTTCAATGTTTTCGAAACAACCGAGTAAGGCGCCGAAATTACCTCATCGCCCTCTTTAACTCCTTCAACGATCTCAATGTAGTCATTATCCTGTATACCTGTTTTCACCAGTTGCAGTTTAGCTTTTCCCTCCTCCAACAAAAAGACACACTCCTGTATTTTAGGCTGGCCCTCCTCCTTCTCTTTTACTTTATTCTCCTTTTCGTTCTCGATCTTAATTTCATTTTCGTCCTCACTATCATTATTCATTCCTTTCTTCACCGCCGAATCGCTGCGTGTGGTAACAGCCTGAATGGGCAAGGCAACAACATTATTCATTGTTTTAGTTTGTATGTCTACCGAGGCCGACATACCCGGACGAAATGGTGATGTTCGTATATCATCTCCTTTTATCAGGTCCTTGTATGATTCCTGCAGCACGCGGATCTTTACTGTAAAATTTGTTACCTGGTCGGCCGAAACGCCCAGAGTATTAGCTGAGTTGGCCATTTCAGTAACAATACCCTTAAATTTTCTTTCATACGAAACGGCATCCACCTGTATCAATGCTGTGTCATTCAAATGCACGCGTGTAATGTCATTTTCGTTTACATCCACACTGGCTTCCATTTCGTTCAGATTCGCAATACGTATCAATTCGGTTCCTGCCATTTGTGAAGTACCTACAACACGCTCACCCTTTTCAACACTGAGCTTGGAAACAGTTCCACTGACCGGCGCGAATATGCTTGTCTTTTCTAACCTGTCACTCGATTCCTGCAAAGCGGCTTCCGCATTCTGAACATTGAACTCCGCGGCAGCTACACTTTGTTTCGAAGCCTCTATATCGGCCTTTCCGCTTTCATAAGAAGCCTTTGAAATATCAAAATCAGATGCGGAAATAGCGCCCTGGTCGAACAATTTTTTATTCCTGTTATAGGCAGCTTCCGTATTCGCGAACTGCGATTGCACCTGCAGCAAACGCGCCCTCGCATTCGACAAATTCGCTTTTGATGAATTCATGGTCGCTTTAATCGCTTCCAGCTGCGACAAATAAATATTAGGATTTATTTTAACCAGCAGATCACCTTTATTCACATGCGCCCCTTCTTTCACATTTAGTTCCACAACCTCTCCCGAAACTTCGGAGCTGAGCTTCACTTCCACTTCGGGCTGTATCTTGCCATTGGCGGAAACTGTTTCAATAATGGTTCTGCGCTCTGCCTTTTCAGTGGCTACCTCTGTATTATCAGAAGATGTGCATTTTTTTACCCCGATCAGAATAGAAATGAGCAGGATCGCTCCTGTAATAAGTACCCAAGGTTTCTTCATCTGTAGTGTTTTATAAAGTCAAGGGCTTGCCCTGGTAAAAGTCAAGCACTTTTGATCTGAATACAAAATCGTATTTAGCCTGAACAAGGTCGGATTTCGCTTTGGCCAGTTTTGTTTTGGCCAGGTTGTAATCAAACACATTCAGCGCACCAACATTGTATTTCTGTTCACTGTATTTAAACGATTCTTCATTTGCCTCAACAGCCTTTTTTGATGCAATGTACTTTTTAAGACCGGCATTGGCATCGGCATACGCCTGCTGTATACTTTTCTGAAGCTGCTGTTTGGTTTGTTCAAGCGCCAAATCAGCATTCATCTTCGATATCCTGGCCCTACTTATTGATGAATGTGTTTGCAAACCATTGAACAAGGGAACCGTTAAACGGAATCCCAAGGTTTGATTCACATTATCCCTGTACTGTTTTGAAAAAGAATTATTTTCAAATACAGGAACAACATGAGGAGCGAACACAGGCTGAAAAGTAGTTGTAGAACCAAAAACATTTGTATAACCAATAGTATCAACGCCAGAAATGCCATACGACGTTACTGATTTACTTAATCCCGAATAACCCGTTCCATAGGTCGCATTTAAACTTAGCTGTGGGCTTATGGCTCCTTTGGCTGCGGACACTCCCCTTTCGGCGCCAAGCAATTTAAGTTCTGCGCTTTTTACTTCAGGAAGATTTTTAACAGCCTGGTTAAAGATCTGGGAAGGAGAATTGATGAGTAGATTTTCAAGCGGAAGAACCAGTTCGGGTTTTTGTATTTCAAATCCATTCACCGAGTCCAGGTTTAAAAGTTGTATCAATGAGAGGTATGCGAGATCGAGTTGATTCCGGGCATTCGCAAGAGTAAGTTCATCAGTGGCTTGCTGCGCCTGCATATCAAGCAAACTGCCTTTGGCCAAAGTGCCTGCATCAAATAACTTCTGGGTACGGTCTAATTGTTTAATGGTGATTTCAAGCTGGTTGTTCGCGACTGCCAGTAGTTCCTGGTTAAAAAGTATCTGTAAGTAAGCTCCCGCAACATTCAATGAAATGTCGTTCCGGTTCTTTTCAATATCAAATTTATTGGCGAGATAATTATACTGGTTCTGCCTGATCGTATTATAACGCTGCAAACCATTGAACAAATTAAGGCTTCCGCTTACATACAGATTCTGCGAAAGCACTGTGCTATTCGCAAACGTATTCGTGTATTGATCGATGGTACGGCCGTAGTTGTAAGTATGCTGCATCATACCATTCACGCTGGGCAAAGCCCCTGCTTCGGTTTGAAGAAGGTTTACTTTTGACAACTCCGCATTGAGCTGGGTTTGCTTAAGTTGAATATTAGTTTTAAGCGCATATTCGATGCACTGTTGTAAACTCCAGGGCCCCTGAGGAGCAACAGTGTTTTGTGAAAAAACAGCGGGTGCAAAAAAAAGCAATAAAAAAAACGCAACTATTTTTATGGCCATAAACAACACATTCTTAAACAGGCATAAAATTAATGAAATGACCGGATTATGGCTCAATTAAATGATTGGCGGTAATAATTTGTTTTAGCTGGTCGGAAAAGTCGTTTACCAGGCCCGAAGTCAAAGAGAATTCCAATCTTTTGAAAGCTTACGGATGGGAAACAGGTATAATCAGACCTTTTTCCATTTCAATTTTATGACCTCCGCGAAACTTTTTCCGGTTATTTTACTTTCCAACCAGGAAATAATATCAAAATACTCAATGGCAATTTTTTCGAAGGGATCCTTTAGTACATGCTCCAATTTTATTTTGTAATTGACAAATAAAGCAATAAGTTCCTTCTGATCATTAACATATATAGCCTCTTTGATCAATTGAAGTATCAATGACTCAAACTTAAGTGAACTCGGCCGTGTGTAAAAATATTTATAGATACCCCTCATTTTATATTCAACATGTTCGATATTCGACTTTTCATAATGTAAAATAAGGTTTATTAACTGGGCAAAATAATAAATGTCGCTGTTTTTTTCAGCACCGGGAAGATGCAGCAGCCTGTTCAGCCATTTGATAGATTCCGAATATTTTTCCAACCCAAAATTTGCGAGAGCGGCATGAAATAAAATAATGACATGGTTCTTCATTTCTACCTTTCCAAAATAGATTTTCAACTCCTCCTCCATTTGAGGGATCATTGCAAGCGCCGCTTTAAAATCTCCAACATCCAAAAGGGCCGAGACCTCCACTGTTTTTAATTCAAATTTGCGGATAGCGATATCCTTGTCAACAGGTTTCACCAACTTAAGCTTATCAATAATGATCTTCATTTTATCATATTGCCTCAGATAGAGCAGACACTTAATTGCATTACCGATCGCCGAAACGTATTTCCGTTGAAAAAGGGTCTCGAAACCCGGCCGTGATTCTATTTCAAGCATCACATTTTTTGCCTGTAAATACCCGTTCTCAAAATCGCATTTTGCGAAATAGTAGCTGCAGAGAATATTGCTCCTTATCATCCTGGACCTGGCGGATAAAGCCATACTGCTGTCTTTTATAAAATGATCGCTTATTATTTCTGAATAAATAAATTCTGTTTGTTCGTTCCTGATGAAGGAATGCTTATAATACATTGCCGCAAAAGCAGATTCCAGAGATAAGTATTTACTATAGTTCCGGTATTTTAGTATCGCCTCTTCTTTCGCGGCTTCTTTCTGAATAATCTCTTGCTCAGGCAACTCCTTTCCAAGGTTCATTCTTGCCTCTATCTCAAATGTCTGAAGTAACAAAAGAAAAAATTCACCTTCTTTAGCAAGTAAAATTGCTTTCTCAAGTTCAACGGCACACTCATCAAACAATCTCTTTTGTAATAGTAACTGCGTATTATGGATATATGAATTGATCAGGTTTTCCGCAGATATCCCGGAATGATATATCCTGAGTGATCTCATCAGTTGCTCATAGAGCTTCTTTTTAGTCCCGTAAAAATCTTTCCCTTTGCAAATTGATTTGAACTCTAAAAACACCTTTCCTTCATTCGTATAATCAATCAATTTTTCTATAATATCATACAGCTTAATTATTTGGGTGTCCTTTTTGAAAGCAACTGAATAAAGCTTAAAATATCTCTTTTCACTCTTGTTCATTGACTTTATAAGATGAAAGAGACTATCCGAATTTCGTTTCATGTTAACCAGTTAGAAAATCATTATAAAATGCAATATAATTATAAAATTTAATAAATTAAGCAATAATATGACTAATATCTATACTGTTAAAAGTCATTAAATAAAATAATAAGTTAGCACATGCCGCATAGATTCTCTATTTTAGGCAAACAAAGTACGTTAACCCTAGCAATTTGCCTGATATGCGGCCAGGGTAGTTTTACAAAGAGTCAGCTATGGTGAATAAATACAAATCGAATATAAAACAGTTCTTATATTTTACAGGAACAATGTTCATGCTATATACCTCTTGTATCAACGGGCAGGATATAGTTAATTCTTATACAGAAAAAACCACTAAACATTCGACGAGGAATGGAGATCTATCGCAATTTACCCAAAGCATGCGCGGCAATAGCATCCGTTTTACCGAAAACAAAGGACAAATTGTTGATATAAGAGGCGACCTTCGTCCTGATGTTTTATATAAAGGAGAAAATTCCGGTATGGATATTTATTTACGTAAAACAGGAATAAGTTATGTGCACAGCAACATTAATAAAGTAATGCATGAAATTGAAGAACAAATAGAAGAAAAGGAACATGCCGACTTGTTAATGCCAGGAAAAAAAGAGAGTAAAGAAGACCTGATTAAATTAAGGTTTGAGTTAGAGCAAAAATCTTTGCTGAAAATACACAGGCTGGATGTTGATTTTGTTGATGCAAACCATAATCTCAATATCTATACTTCAGCTCCAATTGGCGGATATAATAATTACTACTACCCACATTGCACCAAAGGCATTTTAAATGTACGTTCCTTTGGCGAAGTAACAACCAAAAATATTTACAACAATATAGATGTAACGTTCTATGGAGAGAATAGTGCAGGTCTCAAGTATGATATAATTGTAAACCCCGGCGGTGATGCTGAACAAATAAAATTAAACTATTCGGGTGCCGAAGAACTAAAAGTCGAGAATGGAAAACTGTTAATTAAAACAAGTTTAGGTGAACTTATTGAATCCATGCCAAAAGTATATCAACGTGTCAATGGTGAAATTATTGATATAAAAGCAGCATATATTTTGACCGGAACAATAGTAAGCATGCGGCTTGAAGAATGGAATCATTCCTTCCCTTTGGTGATCGACCCTTGGGTATCGTATTATGGCGGAAATACATACGATGGCGGCACGGCTGTAGATACTGATCCCGCCGGCAATTTGGTTTTTTGCGGCCATACTACTTCTACTAATTTTCCGAATACCGCCGGCAGCTTTCAAACATCTTTTGCCGGGCCCACTTCATTTCTAAATACAAAAGGCGATGTTTTTATTGCTAAAATGAGTGCCGCCGGCACAGGTTTATGGGCCACCTATTATGGCGGAAGTGACAATGAAACAGGCATTTGTATCGCCAGCGATGCCGTCGGAAATATTTTTGTAACGGGGCACACAGTATCAACCAATTTTCCGATTGGATTTTCAGGAGCTAATGTTGTACACCAAAACATTTATGGCGGCGGGGGTGTTGCCAGTGAAAACTGGTTTAAAGGTGACGCGTTTGTGATCGCGTTAAACTCTGCGGGAACAAGGCTTTGGGCAACATATTATGGCGGCAGCTCGGATGACATGGGCGGCGGCATAGCAACTGACGGAAACAATATTTATTTATCAGGATCGACTTACTCCGGAAATGCGATATCCAACGGAGCTGCTTTTCAGCCTGCTATAAATGGTACGGGTACAGTAAGCACTACAATGTGCGACGCATACGCTGTAAAGTTTGCACCTAATGGGTCCGTGATCTGGGGTACATATGTAGGCGGCTCGAACAAGGATAAAGGCAGCGGTATAACATGTGACCTTGCCGGGAACATATATTTGACAGGCGGAACAGCGTCAACAAATTTTCCTGTTTCAGGAGCATGTTACCAACCAGTCTTTGGCGGCGGCGGTGGTGATGGTTTTCTATTCAAGTTCTCTCCGGCAGGCGCGCGCATTTGGGCTACGTATTATGGTGGAAGCTATCAAACCATGTTCGATCTTCCAATACCTATTGTAACAGATGGATTAAACAATGTGATCTTTGCCCATACTATTTCAGGAAACATCAATGTAATTACCAATGATGGCAGCTCATCTGCCGGTGCTTACCAGCCTCTTTATGGCGGAGGTTTGTTTGAGGGAAATATTGTTAAACTTAATTCCGGCGGAACGAGGATGTGGGCCACTTACCTTGGAGGAAGCAGTGATGAATATGCTCTTGCTCTCGCTGCTGATGCCACAAATAATATTTATGTTTACGGAGAATGGGAGGATACCGATTCAAAAAATTATCAGATAAGCGCATGCGCCTATCAACCTGTTTCCGGTGGAGGAGAGGATCAATTCATTGCCAAATATGACCCTAATGGACAACAGCGTTGCATAACTTATATGGGGGGAAGCAGGGAAGATGACATGGACAATGGAGGTGCAAATGGAATTACTGTAAATGGCAGTTTCCTTTATATTACAGGCTACACCACCGGAGGTTATCCTGTAACTGCTGGCGCGTATCAAACAGCTTACGGAGCTGTTCAGGATGGAACTACCGCCAACGCATTTGTGGCTCAGTTGTGTATTAATATTTGTGAAGGCAAAAGTTTAATAATCGCTCCTTCCGCGAACGCTGTAACCTGCCCCGGCACTCCTGTTAATTTTACACCAAACGTAAGTAATTCCTGCGACACAAGTGGCTATAAATATAAATGGACCTTTACAGGTGGTACGCCAAATACTTCAACCGCACAAAATCCTTCGGTCAGCTATTCTACTCCCGGTTACTATAATGTAAAGCTTGTTGTAACAACGCCCTGCAAAAAAGATTCGGTAACAAAAACAAATTATGTGATTGTCAACCCCTGCACGATCAACGCTACAGCAACGGGAGCGGCATTATGTTCCGCAAGCAACTGCACAAACATTACTGCCGCAGGATCGAGCGGCACAAGTCCGTACACATACAGCTGGAATACCGGAGCCACCACTTCAACAATCAATGTTTGTCCGCCAATAGGTACAACCGTTTATACTGTAATGGTTACCGATGCTGCAGGAAATTACGCAGCAACTACAACATCAGTAACGGTAAACCGTTCTCCAACCCTGCGGACAAATAGTTATAATATTAGCTGTACACAAAGCGGACAAGCTTATGTTGATTCTGTAAATGGCAAATCATCATCGCAAGGTACTGCCGGCCAAATTCCCTGGAATTATCAATTTAACTGGAGTAACAATAGTACATGGTATAGCCATAATGGCCTGGCTCCGGGTGGGTATACAGTTACAGTTACCGATCTCAGCAATGGTTGTACCGCTACAAAAACATTTAATATAACAAGCACGGGTGCAGCTTCTGCAACATTTACATCATCAAACGCCTGCATAGGCTCGTTGGTGAATTTTACTAATACGGGGTCGAGTGGTACAGGGGTAACGCATAGCTGGTATATTGGTGCTCCTGTGAACACAAGCGGAACCACTACTAATTTCTCCTATACATTTTTAACTGCAGGTTCATATAACGTAGATCACACAGTTACGAATGCCGGGTGCACCAATAAAGTTACGAATATTGTAACTGTTATTAACTGCAATGGACCCACAGTAACTGCCACCGGCAGTTCTGTGTGTCCTGGACTTTGTGCAGCAGCAACGTCCAGTGGTACTGGAGGTACGGCGCCGTATACCTACACATGGAGCAATGGCGCTACAACACAAAACATCAACCCTTGTCCGGCATCAACCACTACTTATACTGTAACCATCAAAGATTCAGGCGGCAATACATCGACCTCGACCGCAATTGTAACTGTTAATCCTGCCATTAATGTAACGACTACATCCACTAACATAACGTGCAATGGCAGTATGAATGGCAGTGTTCTTGCAAATCCCACAGGGGGTACCTCTCCGTTTACATACACCTGGAACAATGGACAAACTTCACAAACAATTACCGGCCTTACATCAGGCAATTATACGATAACTATTACTGACGCAAAAGGATGCACAACTACTTCTACATCTGCTGTAATTTCACCTCCACCATTGCTCGGCCAATTTACCAAAGGAACTGCAGGTTGTAACGGATGTGGCTGTAAAGAATGGATAATGCTGAATGCAGCGGGCGGTACAAATCCTTACTCCTACTCCTGGCCCGATGGGTATATCAATAGATATAAGAATCAGCTTTGCCCGGGCACATACACTATAAATATAAAGGATAAAAATGGGTGCAGTGTGAATGTAAATCTGACCGCTCCTTAAAGTGGGGATTAATTCACTTTTCCCTTTCCTTCATAATTTCCACAAAGAGTCTTTTTTCAATTTTACTATCAAACCATGAAACAATATCAAAACTTCGGGCAACAGGAGTTTTACTATCTGCCTTCAATTTAGCAAGATCATTTTTCAATTGCTCAAACAATCCACCTGACTTCCCGATCTGTGAAGTCCTGAAAATATCCTTTTGAAAAAATCGGATTAATCTGTTTTCATATTTACCAAGAAGCTTGTTCTTAAGCAGATAACGTTTTGACGACTGGCATATCGATATTATAGAATCATAATTCCCCATTTCGTAGTTAACAAATAGTATAAAGATCCGGGCATAACTCTGAATATCAGGCCTGGCTTCTTCAGTATAATTTATTATGTTATTCAGATACCTATTTGCCACACGGTATTCCTGCATGAGAAAGTGAGCATAAGAGAGATTCACGGATGTGACCATTTTCGATTCTCCTCCAAGAGATTCATATGGAATGAGATGCCTTATACTATCCCACGCTTCTATCGCCTTTTGAGGTTTGTGCAAAGCGATCTGTCCTTCCATATAATTGCCGGCAACTCCTATAAATGCAGCCTTCAGATCGTCCGTTTTCATTTTAACCGGAAGGTTGTGATAGAATTCTTTTGCTTTAATAAATATGGGCTCCAGTTCAGTCTTTAACTTAGTACAATTTACAGTTCCTATAAATCGAATTAACGCTGACAAATAAATACCCGACCTTGAAACAAGCATATCCTTTTCACTTTCCAGAAAATCTATCCACTCTTTCTGCTGCAAGTACGCCGTTTCATCTAACCTTCCGAGTCTCGACCTGCATAAATAATTAATATAATAATAGTTTCGCCGCGCATAAAAAGTAAGCGCCCTATCAGGAGATTTTAACAACTCGGAATTTGAAAGTTCCTGAAGTTCTTTTGCCTCATTAGTTCTCACAAATAGTTCAGCGGCTTTGGAAATCTTTAAATTAATGTTCAAAAACTCCGAATTGTTTTCAAGACATTTCAGGTAATACTTTTCCTTTTCATAAGCTCCATTGTCAACATACTCATCGATCTCTTTAACATTCATTAACTTTGTGATTATAATAACTCTAACAGAGTTGGCCATAAGAAGATAATGATGCTTTTCGTGCTTTAAAGCCAACTTTTCGATCTTGTCGATCATCTTCTTCGCAGCCCTGAACAATCTTTTGTCATGAAGCAGATTCAACTGATTCATGTATGAACCCAACCTCGCATCCACTGTATCCCTTTTATGATACACCTCCATGCAATTCAAAATAGCATTGAAAAGTTCATACTTTGTATTTGATATGCTTTTTACCCATTTTTCCTTTTTAAATTTACTGATCAGCTCTTTTTCGTTATAGCTACCCTTATTCTTTGCAATGAGTTCGAACAATTTCAAATAATTCTTGTCCCGGTCATACAGCGCCGAAAAAAGTTTGAAATACCTTTTCTCGGCTCCTGTCATCGCATGAATTAATAAAAAAAGGTCGTCAGAATCTTTCATCTAAAGTCTGAAAATTAGCTATAAAATATAGAACATATAAATTACTGATTGGCACAAAATAATCATTGAATATAGCTATTTTTGTCGCTTTGTGTCAAATTTTTAATTAATAAATTAATAAATCAAAACACTGAAAAATTAAACACTTTAAATTGACATCAGCTTTTATTTAAGTTATTTTAGTATAGCTCTATTTAAATTATTTGACGATGAAATATATACTTGCTTTAATTGCCTCTCTGTTTATTTCTCATGGATCGTGTCAGGTAATAGACAACCCACATGCTTCAGGTTTGGCAACAAATGCATCCTCAAACGGGTACAAAGTCAAATGGAATGTAAATCCATTTGATCAAAAAATATTTATTGAGAATCAGGGGCAGTTCGATGTTGTTTTACCAAACAAAGGTAAGGTGTTGTTCGGAGCGGAACTTGGGCAAATAAAAGCCTTCTTCACAGCAAACGGACTTACTTATCGCTATGATGAATACCCGGAAAGCAAGAAAGAAAATGAAGAAAAAGAGGAGCTTGAACCGGCAACATTTCTAAAACACAAAACACACTACCTGGCTTTTACATGGGAAGGCGCAAACCCAAATGTAACTATTCAGGCTCTGGGAAAACGATCCGACTACTATGTTTATCCAACCGGTCTCACTTCGTCAGTTCAGGTCAATCTGTTTAAAAAGATCATATATAGAAATCTTTACCCTGGAATTGATATTGAATATATTTTCCCGGACGGAAAAGAAGGAATAAAGTATTCGATAATAGTTCACCCCGGTGGAGATCCCTCAAAAGTAAAGTTGAAATACATAGGTGCAAAAAACATTAAAAAAGACGGAGGAAATGTGACTATACAGAGCGAAATAGGTGAATTCATTGATCATACACCATATAGTTTTTATGAAGGCGAGGAAGGAATAAACATACAAACGAAATACAAATTAAACGATAACGAAGAATCCTTTTTATTTGAAGAAGGGTATGACAAGACCAAGACTCTTGTGATAGACCCATGGATAACAACTCCGATCTTCCCTGGGGCAGGTTTAAAAAGAGGACCATGGGACGTAGATTATGATTATAACGGAAATGTATATGCCGCCTCCCAAAATGGTTTGGTAAAACTGAATAGTTCAGGCTCAATTATTTGGACTTACCAAGTTTCTCCTGTTTTTATCATATATGGGGAAATAACTGTAGACAGAGCAACGGGGAATGTATTTATTGTTGGGGATGGCGGTATTTCTCCCAGTTTAGGTATCGTTCAAAAAATTTCAACTAATGGATTACTTATAGCATCCAACTCAATCGCTGCCAAACCTGGTGTTATGCGTGAATTTTGGCGGGCAGCATTTAACCAATGTACGAATCAATTAATTATTGGAGCGGGTGGCTTACAAGATATTTACCAGGCAGGTACAATAGATATTAATCTGACTCAATTTAATCTTGTAAATGTGATGAACCTCCCCATTAATACTCTTGGGGGATATGATATGGTTGGTGTTTCTATTGATCCCTCAGGAACAAGTTGCTACATGGCTAACTCCAGCCAATCCCCATTTAATACGAATACTTTAATTAAATTACCCTGTCCCGCTATTAGTCCTACATCGTACAATCAGCCAAACGGATATATTTTCGGTGAACTTAATCATAATTATTATGGCAGTATTTCGTCGAATGGCATGAACGTTATTGCTGCGGGCAATAACGGTGTGTATATGTGGGATGGATACACGCTGAAGCAATTCAACAAAGCAACAGGGGCTTTAATTACAAGCAATGTAATTCAAACTCCTGTTGTTTTATCAGGACATGTTGCTACACGTTGGGCAGGAATTGATGTTGATGCATGCGAAAAAATATATGCAGGCTATCAAACATCCATTAAAGTATTCAATTCTTCTTTGCTACAAACAAATGTTATTACCCTTCCAAATAACCTCGATACGGTCAATGATGTAGCCATTGGTGTTAAAGGAAAAACACTATATGCTTGCGGAACATCATTTGTAACTTCCATAGAAATAAGTGGTCCTGCCACCGACTCAATTACAAAAGCTACAACTCAAGCCACCTGCTCTTGCAATGGCACGGCTACAGCTACTTTTTTAAAATGTGGGAGTCCCCTTACTTCAGGCGTAACTTATTTATGGAGCAACGGGCAAACCACCCAAACCGCGACAGGATTGTGTGCAGGCATACATAATATAACATTGAATTACAACTGCAAGGACTATCGGGATACTGTTATGATATCCGCACCGGGCAATATTGCTGTTACAAGTTCGCAAACCAATGTAACCTGCAATGCAGGCAATACCGGGAATGCAAATGTTAATGTCAGCGGAGGTTTGTTACCTTATACTTACAGTTGGTCAGGTGGAGCCGGAACAAGTCCAAATGCAAATAATCTTACTGCCGGTAATTATACAGTTACGGTTACTGACGCAAATGGTTGTAAAGCCATTAAAATAGTAGGCATTGATCAACCCGATCCTTTGATAGCAAACTTGGCAACAACCAATAACAGCTGCTCTTCAACAGGAAGTGCAACTTTGTATATTAGTAATAACGCCCCCTATACTTATACATGGAGCACCAGCCAGACAGGCACTTCCATTGGAGGACTTATTGCCGGTACTTATACGCTTACAGTAAACTCAAGTAACGGCTGTAGTCAAACTAAAATCTTTAACTAACGTGTGCATAAACAATACTGTAAATTTTAAAAACACAGGATCTTCTGGTTCCGGCGTAACTCACTCCTGGACCATTAAAGAAATTTATGGGGTAACAGGCACCACAGTTGACTGGTCTTATACATTTTTAAGCGCAGGTACTTATAGCATTACTCATACTGTTACAAATGCGGGCTGTACAGCAACTGTAACGAGTACAGTAACTGTAATTAATTGTTCTGCCCCAACTGTAACAGCAGCCGGCACCCCAATTTGCCCGGGCGAATGCGCTACTGTAACTTCTATAGGAACAGGTGGCACTACTCCATACACTTATTCATGGAGCAATGGCAGCTCAACACAGAATATCAATCCATGCCCGGCTACAACCACTACTTACACAGTGACAATACAAGATAAAAACGGTACCAGCTCAACTTCAACAGCTGTCGTAACAGTAAATCCTGCAGTTACTGCAAGTACAACGGTTACCAATATTACCTGTAGCGGGAGTAGTAATGGAACGGCAACCGGCAACCCCGGAAATGGCACACCGGGCTATGCATATAGTTGGAGCAATGGCAGTATAGCATCTCAAATTTCAAATCTCACGTCTCAAATCTACACCGTCACAATTACTGATTCTAAAGGATGTTCAGCCATCTCTACCGCATCAATAGTTTCACCTCCGCCACTAAAGGCATTATTTTCCAAAGGCACAGCCTCCTGTATAAGTTGTGGCTGTAAAGAATGGACAATGGTAAACGCAAGCGGAGGCACAAGCCCCTACTCCTATTCGTGGCCCGATGGATATGACAGAAGGTACAAAAATCATCTTTGTCCGGGAGCTTACACTATAAATATTAAAGATAAGAACGGATGCAGTGTGAATGTTAATTTAACAGCGCCGTAAATGACTTCTGTTAAATTTAGATAAAAACGCCTGCCTGCCGTCGCGTTTGCCTTTGCTACGGTAGGCAGGGATGCAGTGTGAATGTAAATCTGACTGCACCCTAAGCTTCGCTGATTGGTGGCAAATAAACTCAGTTGCCTTTTAATTCGTTCAACGCGATCCAGGTCATTAGTCCCATGCCCGTTTCAAGGGCCCGCTCATCGATATCGAATGTGGATGTATGAACTCCTGAAGTAATTCCTTTTGACTTATTGGCGGTCCCCAATCTGTAAAAACAGGCAGGTATATGTTGTGTATAATAAGAGAAGTCTTCACCGGTCATGCGCAGATCAAGATCCTCCACATTCTCCGCTCCTAAATAGGCAATTGCTGATTCCTTTGCCCGCATTGTTGTTTGCGCATCATTGGTCAACAACGGATAACCCGTAGCGATATTAAAATCACATGTTCCACCCCATTTCTTCGCTATGCTTTCAGCAATATTCTTCATTTTTATATGTGCTTCTTTTCTCCAATTCTCATTCATGGTGCGAAAAGTTCCTTCCAGTTGAACTTCATTAGGAATGACATTTGTTACACCATTCCCGATCATTCTTCCAAAAGCTAAAACTGTAGGAATATTATCCTTTTGCGGAGTAAGCATAAACTCCCTGTTCAACTCAAGCAAAATTTCAGAAGTGATCAGGAGCGGACTGATATACGCACGCACCATTGCAGCATGACCACCTTTACCCTTTACAGTTACATATAACTCATCCGTAGATGCCATATACATTCCGCTGCGGAAACCCACTTTCCCGGCTTCCATAGAAGTAAATACATGCTGAGCCAAAATACTTTTCGGTCTTGGATCTTCAAGCACTCCTTCCTTTATCATTAATGAAGCGCCACCCGGAAGTTTTTCCTCGCCAGGCTGAAAGATCAGTTTAACAGTTCCTTCAAATTCATTTCTCAACTCATTCAATATTTTTGCAGAACCAATTAAAGAGGATGTGTGTACATCGTGTCCGCAGGCATGCATAACACCCGGATTGGTTGAACAGTAAGGAACTTTATTCTCTTCTTTGATCGGCAACGCATCAATATCAGCACGGAGTGCAATCGTCCTTTTGTCCGGATTTTTTCCTTTTATTAATGCAACGATCCCGGTTTTAACATAACCGTCCGTAAACGGAATATTGAATGCCTTTAACCTGGAGGCAATAAAAGCGGAGGTCTTAAACTCTTCGAACGAAAGTTCGGGATTGGCATGCAGGTGGCGCCTTATCTCAACTACTTCTTTGAAGTATTGAGCAGCCAATGATCTGACGCGTTCTTTTAAATCAGACATAAACTATTTTCCTAAGATCATTTTAATGGAGATGATCAGGATAATAACTCCGAAGATCCTTTTCACCATAGTTTGATCGAGACCAATGGCAATTTTTGAGCCGACAAAACTTCCCAATACAAAGGTTATTGCAATGATCAATGCGGTTTTAACATCCACATGCCCTGCCTTATAATAGTTGAACACGCCCAAAATCCCGATCGGCATTAAAAACATGGCAAGGGTTGTTCCCTGCGCGGTATGCTGACTTACTCCTAAAAAATAAACCAATGCGGGAACAATAATGATCCCGCCGCCAATACCAACCATACCGCTTAGTATGCCGGCAAGAAGGCCAACACATAATAAAATAATTATCGTGTTCATATTAAGAGATTTGTTCAACAGATTGTGTTTTTAAAAATCCAGACTAAATGAAAGGTAAAGTATGCGCGGCAATATTATCCTGTCCTCCACACCCCACGCCCAATCAACACGCACAAAATAACCCCAGATCCTGCTCCGTAAACCAAAACCATATCCACCCACCAATGGTTCCCGCTTCGATGATATTGTAACAGTGATCGGCCCCCTGTTAACTATGCGGGTATTCAATGAATTTGTGGAAGAGTATGGATCAGGTCCGGTCCAGGCTGTACCCAGATCACCAAAGCCTATGATCTGAAAATTATTAATGAAGTCGGAACGAATAGGACGGTTGAAGAAATATTTAAAGATGGGCCAACGCAATTCATTATTCAGCACAACAAAGGTATTCCCGTTACGGATATTCTGGTAAAAGCCGCGAACAGGTGTTGCCAGTGTCTGGTACGCGTAGTTTTGATCTGTGGCAATGTTAATGGAATTATCGAAGCGGGGCGAAAACCAGTTATCAACTCCGCCCATATAATAAACCAGCTTTTGTTTTCCGAAAGAGGTACTACCTGCTATACGGCTTGCCCATATCAGATTACGGTGAATTTTCTGGTAATGCCGCACATCAAAACCCGCGACAACAAAGTCGGTACCATCATCTTTCACTGCTGCCGAATTTTTTTCACCCAGCATGGCCAGCACTGGTGAAGGAAGAATAGAACTTGAACGATCAATTCTCCTGTAATACTCCGCGAACACTTTCAACCTCGTACCGTTGAACAGATTTAACCCCCTGTTAAGCGTATTATCGAATATATATTCAACTTTACCTGAAGCCCATGTTTCATAAATGTAATCTTTCTGAAGTGCGGGTTGGTCTGTTGCCAGGTAAACCGTACGATCATTACGCAAAGTGGCAGTTCCCTTTATACAGGCCACTTCACTGAACGGCAATTTCCACGAATACTTTGCGTCATGTGTTAAAAGCTTAACCATTGAACCCCCTGCAACCGTTTGAAAAGACTGACGATGCAACACAAGCTGCCTGTCGAGGTTATGTACGCGGTTCTCATAACTCATGAAATATTCATTATTGTCGAGATTGGTACCTAAACGAATACCGGATACTATCCTATAATCCTCAAACAGATCACTGAGTCCAATTTTAAAAAGACCGTTGAAACCGGGATTCAGGTAAACAGGACTTCCTCCGCCGGTGAACCTCTGATACGAAGAGTTCAGATAACTATTATCGAGCTGGGTTACAACATAATCAGTGGCAAAGTTGATATAATAATTCTTTTGCGGAGACAATTTAAATTCCTTTTTGAGGGAATCGCGCTTTGCTATTGCCCTTATAGAATCCGTCATAACCGCGGGAGGAACAACAATAAGGGGAGGCTTAGGCTCTTCCTTTTTTACCTCTTCTTTCTTTTGAACCGATCTTCCCTTTTCGTTTTCAAACGTATAATTATTAATGTCTACATATCCGCTATCTCTCTTCACAGGCAGCGTTTCGGATATTTTTACCGGTGATGTTTCCACAGGGATTATAGTTAACTGTGACTCTGTCTTTTTTTGCGGACCCTTACGCTCTTCCTTGAGCCTGTCATCCCGGAAAGCTGTATTCTTCAACTCAAGGGGCACCAAAGCGGTTACAGGACTTATACTGCCGGAATACATCCAGTACTTCCCATTCGAATAAATAATATCTACATACTTATTCGCTTTGACATTAATATCCTGCTCAATAATGTTTCGTGAAAAATTAGTTACGGGTTGGCCACTAACCACAAAACGGTAATGCGCCGATGTATCCACATAGCTTATCACGCTGTCGAAATGAGCGATGTACCTATTCCGGATACCACTCTGATCACTTACGAAAGAATAGTTCAGGCTGTCGTAATCAGCAGGATTGGTCTCATTGATTGTCGGAGTATCTGTAAGCCGGCGAAGCGTATTTGCTTTTGAAATATAATTGAACACGAACAGATCTTTCGTAGGCCGCATATTGGCCTTGTAATTGTTTTCTGTTTCAAAACGAATCGTATCATTGGGGCGATTGGAACTGAAAACAATTTCCTTTGAACCATGGACGAATCGCGGGTTAAGGTCATCATAAATATCTTTGGTGATCTGCTCAAACCCGTTTGACGCAGCAGTAAAAACAAAAATATCGCTCTGCCCCTTTTGTACAGCCGACATGGCAAATTTCTTTCCGTCATCTGAATACGAAAAATCAAGTATTTTATCAAAATTGATGATAGTGCGTTTCGCTCTATCGCGTGTCTCCAATGTGTATTGAGTTAAATAAAGTTCGCCTTTCTCTTCGGTAATAATTGAGAACAGCAAACCGGTGGGATGCCAGGCGAGCAAGGGATATGAATAATCATTGATGCGATCAAGCTTGTGGCCCGATTTAATAATTCGTTTTGGTTTTTTACTCTCCTTTAAATTTTGCAGCCACACTTTATATTGCCCGAGTTCATTGGTAACATAAACCATGTAATTGCCATCCGGGCTTATCTTAGCCTGCGTATAAACACGTGTAACCCTGGGCTTTTTAACTACAGGAACCTGAGTTGGCAACGATTTTGTTTTATCCTGATCATCGTAATGGAGCTGGTAATAGGCCAGGTAGTCGCGCGAGAGGCTTTTCATTGAAACCCCAAGTACAAAAAGAAAAGCGCTTTCCACATTACGGCTGACGCGCGTCATATACAATACATTCGAAATAACACCATCGCCATATGTTTCGGCAATATAGTTCCATATAGAATGTCCTGCATAAAGTGCGTCGGCACCTGTGAGCCTGTTAAATTTATTGTAACGTCCGTTCAATATCCCGTCCCTAACCTTGTTGTCAACATCTGCATTCCATTTATTCGCCACATGCGACACGAGCCCCTTCATGAACCACTCGGGCAGGGCAAGTAATGTGGCATTCTTAAACATGTCCTTTAAATTACCTCCATACATCATCTGATTGATGAGCACCTCAGCAATTCCTCCCCTAATCTGCTCCTCAAGTTTCTGGTGATCGCCCTCAAAATAAACAACCACCTTGGTTCCGACAATGCGGGTTACCCCTCCAATGTTATACTGCTCATCATTTGCAAGGCCCAGGTTACTTTGCTTGAACTCACTTTGTTTATTGTAAACAATGAATTGTATACGTTCATCGGACTGGTAATCGAACATCCGTTCCAATTCAACAAGATTTTTTTGAGCCGATTTGGCAACATAATTAGCGATATCCTTACCACCTTCATAATAATATACTTCATAGCGGTTGTAGGCCGAATAGGTCCAATACAGATCCTTTTTATACTGTAAGCGATTCTTCCCAAAATCCATTTGAGATCCATAATAAAACTGACCGAGAGCGGAAACAGAAATAAACAGGACAAAAACCCCTGAAATAAGCAGTTTATACAGACGGGAAGAGGCAGAAAAATATTTAATAAGAAAGTTCAATTCATGTAAATATAAGCTTACTAAGATACTAAACATCTTTATAAGATAAAAGGGCATAATGCGTAACTTAGCACCCAATAAGTTATTGATAGCGTTATGATTACCATTAAAGCATTTACATTCGGGCCCTTCCAGGAGAACACCTATGTGTTGTATGATGAAACAAATGAATGTGTTATCATCGATCCGGGTTGTTATGATGACCGGGAACGAAACATGCTGGCAGATTTTATCAGCAAGCAAAAACTAATTCCAAAATTTTTGCTGAACACACATGGACACATTGATCATGTGGTTGGGAATAAATTTGTTTTTGAAAAATTTGGTTTGTTACCGGTAATTCATAAAAAGGACCTACAGACTTTACATTCACTTGAAACTGTTGCCAGAGTTTATGGTTTAAATGCCGAGGCTTCACCGGAACCTGAAAAATTTTTAGAAGAAGGCGATGTAGTGAAATTCGGCAGTTCAGCGTTGGATATATTATTTACACCGGGACACTCGCCCGGAAGCATTTGTTTTGTCAGTCATAAACAAAAATTTATTATCGGGGGTGATGTTTTATTTTATGGAAGCATTGGCCGTACCGACCTTCCAGGCGGACACCATCAAACGCTTATAGACAGTATCAATAACAAGCTGATGCCATTGGCTGATGATTTTTCGGTTCACTCAGGGCATGGGCCGGTAACAACAATCGGTTTTGAGCGGATGAACAACCCGTTTTTGCAACAATAAAAAACAGAACACAGATTATTATGATCGTTATGATCAATTAAGATTTGATCAGCGTAAATCAGAATGATCATAATAATCTGCGTTCCATTAGTTAGATTTTCCAACCCAATACAGAAATTTTAGTTTTTTAGAAAACAAAAATGGAAAAAGAAAGCAAAGTAATAAAACCCGGAATATACCGCCATTATAAAGGAAACCTATATGAGGTAATCAGCAGTGTACGTCACAGCGAAACACTTGAAGAACTTATTCTTTATAAAGCACTATATAAATCTGAAGGCGAAAACCTGTGGGTGCGACCCAAAAAAATGTTCGGGGAACATGTTGAGGTAGAAGGGAAAAAAGTTTTAAGGTTTACTTTTGTGGAGTAGATAAATATTATTTAATCCCACACTTATTCGAACTCACTTATTATTAACAAACGTGCGATGGCACACTGAGCGAAGTCCACGTGAGCGTAAGAGAATCTTATTTCTTATTCACCTCATCAAAATACCCGATCACTTCCAGCAAAATAGCTTTACCAATTGTATCAAGTCCTTCCTTTATAATAAGAAGAGCTCCTTCACGTAAATGCTCCCCAAATCCAACGGGCGATTCAAGTATGGTTTCAAAAACAACCTTCTGTCCTTGTTTTATTTCCTTTTTAAAAATACTGAAACGCAGGTTGCTGCTATAATTACCGGTCTCCTGCATATACGCCTGCGGCCTGAGCGCACCATAGATCGGCTGTTTCCGGGTACTTTCGAAAAGAATGCGGATAACGAGCAGTTTATTTTGGTAGATCATTTAACACTATCACAAAGTTTTAAGATCATACTTTCCACTTCTTCACTATCCCACTTATTCTCAATTCCGGGTATACTCATGATCTTTTGCATGATTCCCTCCTGACGGTAGCCCTCTTTTAACGCTGTAGAATAACGGATATGCGGACTATACGTAACCATTGTATATAATGGGATCCACTTATCGGGGTATTTACCCGCGAAACGGGCTTCTATTTTTTTCTGAAGAACAAATTTAGCGTCCGCCACTTTATCACGCATTTCCACAAAATTAGCAATGGCCAGATCGGCAATGGCATCACCATCGGGCTTGCGTTGCGCCTCGAAATTTTTGAAAATACTTTGCCAATCTTCCTTATGCTTACTCATCAGATCATTTAAAATAACGCAATCCTCAAATCCACAATTCATTCCCTGTCCATAAAACGGGACGATAGCATGGGCTGCATCACCCAGCAGCAGCATCTTATCACCATAACTCCAGGGGAAACATTTTACCGTAACCAGCGAAGATGCAGGGTTCGCAAAATAATCATGCTCAAGTGTGGGCATCAAAGCCACCGCATCAGGAAAAGTCCTTTTGAAAAAGGCTAGCATCTTTTCCTTCGTATCCAGCGATGCAAAAGAATATTCACCCTCGAATGGAAAAAACAAAGTGCAGGTAAAACTCTTATCCAAATTTGGCAAAGCGATCAGCATAAAATTGCCGCGCGGCCAGATGTGTAACGCATTTTGTTCCATCGCGAAATCGCCCGAAACAGTGGGTGGTATAGTTAACTCCTTATACCCATGCTCAAGATAAAACTGTTGGTAGTTGAACCTGTCAGTCGACAATTGCATTTGAGTACGCGCCACGGAAAACGCGCCATCCGTTCCGAATATTCTACCGTCGCTTTGGGTAGTACCTTTTTTCGTTTCCGCATTTTCAAAATGAGCAGCGGACACTTTGAGATCAATGCTTGTACACCTTTCATTAAAATGAATTTCAACTCCGTTCCTTTCAGCCAGATCCATCAAAACACAATTCAACCCACCACGCGACACAGAATAAATAGCTTGTTCATCTTTTCCATAGGGCTGAAAATTTGTTTTCCCATCAATAGCATGGATCATGCGTCCCTTCATTGGTATGGCCACTTTTTTTATTTCATCGGAAATACCAACCCCTTCAAGCCCCCGCCAGCCACGATCGGATAAAGCGAGATTGATCGAACGCCCCGCCGAAATACGATTTTTACGCATGTCGGGCCTGCGTTCAAAAACGGAAACCTTATAGCCACGTTTGGCTAAATAGATCGATAGTAATGAACCTACCAGTCCTGCTCCTATTATGGTTGTTCTTTTTGAGTTCATATTCCTAGTTTGTTTTATGTTTCGGTGCTCTGCACCTCTTTAATTTTAGACCTCTTTTCTACAGGTATTCACAAAATACATTAAGGTACGGCGCACCGAAGTATCCAAAATTACTCCCAACCATTTACACCCTTCATAAATTCAAAAACATACTCCTCTTTAAATTCTATTTCATATTTACGCAGCAGTTCCAAATACTCAGACCGGAATGAATTCTTCTTATGATGCTGTTCCTGTGACAAAACATATCTGACAACCGTATCTAATTGGGAACGAGAATGTGAAAATGCACCATAACCCTTTTGCCATTCAAATTTAAACTTTGTCAATCCATTTTTCCTGATCCAATCATTACTCGATGTTTTTATATTTTCGACAAGATCAGGTATCAATTGATTCACATTATAACCGATAAAAATATGAATATGATCCGGCATTGTCCCAATAGCCAATAATTTATGTCTGTGGTTTTGAACAATTCCGGCAATGTATTTTTCAAGGTCCTCTTTCCAAACCT
This sequence comes from Bacteroidota bacterium, assembly GCA_016183775.1. Lineage (NCBI taxonomy): Bacteria > Pseudomonadati > Bacteroidota > Bacteroidota bacterium. The sequence goes on along the minus strand of JACPDY010000056.1, from coordinate 4,248 downwards.
TCTTAATCAGGGTACTTCGGTTCTTAACAGCAAAAATGATGTGAATGTATAGTTGCGTATATGTGTTTGCCATTATTTTATGTTTCGGTGCTCTGCACCTTCATTAATGAGACGTTTGTTTCCTACTACAAATATTTCGCGGCTCTGCCGCTTTAATGTCTTTATTCTTAATTCTTGTACTGCGCAAATTCAAAATCCACTCTTGTAAAAATTAATTGCAAACAAATATTTTGCCGCTCTCATGATTTAATGTCTTTATTTCTCAATCCTCGAACTATGCAAATTCAAAATCTATTTTTTAAAAAATTAATCCAAACAAATATTTCGCCATTCTGACGCTTTAATGCCCTCAGTTCTTAATCCACATATTACGGAAATTCCAAATTCTATCTTTTAAAATCAGATCCAACGAACATTTCGTGGCTCTACGGTATAAATATTCATATTATTGATTCGCAACACTCGTAATATTCCAAATCATATTCTTATATAAAATACAGGTGCAGCGCACCAAAATATCTGTAGAAACCGACCTGTTCAAATTCAAAAGGTGCAGCGCACCGAAACATTACCTCGTCGAAACCCTGTAAATATACAAACCGGAAATAGTATCTGTATAAACCGGGGGCCTGATAAACGTCATGTCCACATTGGTTAAATTTCTCCAGGAATAATAGAGGTCAATATTAAAATCACGCAATTGCGTATAGCCTTCCCTCTGAATAATTGCGTCCGTAAGTTCTCCATAATGTTTATTGCCGAGGTAATATGAAATGATGGCTGTGTTTTTATAGTCCTCTGTCAATGCGCGCTTTTGATTAGCGATACGGCCTATCATATCCTGCCGTTCCTTTAATGCACTTATCAGTTTGAACAAATGAATGTGCGGCGCGACAGAATGCCTGATCGTATTAAGAGGATGCAATACCAAGTCTGCCATCTTTTTTATACTGGAATCCCTGTCCTTTAACAGGAGCACCTCTTTCACCGGCCGTTTTACAAGGAAGAATACGAAACCAAAAAACAATACAGTACCCACTATGTAAATCCTTTTATTTTTAAACGATAAACTTTCAAGCAGAAAACCGAATAACAGAATAAAAATTATGGTGTTCATCCATATATACCGGTGATTAACGATCACGAAAATGTATCCCAAATCGTACAAAATCCAGGATACAAATAATATGAATGCCGGAAAAGGCAACGCCCTGAACTTGCCGGAGGTAATTATAAAAATTAAAAATGTAATTAACAACACAATCCCGATCTGTCGTCTGAAATCGAAATAATAAACACTTTCCATATTTGTGCGAATAACCTTGAGCCAATGCCTGAAATTATCGTTGGATGCAAACGGACTCCAGGTATGAATATGAAAAAGAGAAGGGGATTCTGTACTATTCACCGCTGTAGCATTGGCCGGGTTAAACAAGCCCTGCTCGTGTGCGGGATGACACAAATAACACTCCGGCCTGAAACAATATTCGGGACCAACAAGCGCAAAATTATACTTACCGCTTCCGCTTATTGTAAACGCCTCATTCTTCCACGACATGCACGCGACCCATATACCAGCAATCAATATAAACATCGAGAACCCGCCGATAAAATTTCTTACGATGATCTTTCTACCGTTACCGTTCCTATTTTTGAACCAATAGATACCATTAACAATGGTAAAATGAAAAATAAAAAAGGGAAAGCCAAATGCCTTGGTTAAAAAGAGAAATCCACCCAGAGTTCCGGCTTTTAAACCATAAGTATGATCACCTGAATAATTTTCACTGATAAGTGTTTTAAGATAATACAGCAACACAGTAAGGAACAACAGATCAGGACTGCCATACAACTGGCCATAACTGAGTATTAAAGGAATAAATGAAAAACGAAGTACGTGTTTCATCCATTGATTAATTCGAGTGGGCTCCAGCAATTCAATGCAAACTTTTATTGTAAACAGCCCTATAAGTAATTGCAGAATATGAAAAGCGAAGAATGGATCAACACCAAATGAAATAAAAGGGATGAGCAGCCACGGGATCATCGGACTCCAGTAATCATTAATGGCATCGTAAAAATTGCCGCTCACATATTTTTCAGAAACGGTTATATAGTTGAGCATATCGATACCGTCAACATAAAATCGCAGGAAATGAATCAGCACAACACCTACTGCCAGGTAGAGCAGAAAAACAAACCAATACCTTGTAAATGTTTCTATAAACTTATACCAAGTTGTCAGCAAACCCGGCTGCATTGTGCGCTGATTTGATGACTGAGTTGGTGTTATATCCGGTGGGTTTAACATTTGTGCCAGCGGCTGGGTGCTATTTCTCTTCATGATAATCTTCTTCCGTATTCACCGCCCAGATATTTTCCTTTGATGTGATGTCACCAACTATATTATCAACGGCCACCATAGCGGTAAGCATAGAGTGATCCTGGTTGTTGTATTTGTGCATGCCATTGCGCCCAATAAGGAAGAGATTTTCAAACCCATCCGTAAATTTACGGATCACATCAAAATCAGGATAGGTGCCGAAATAAGCCGGATATGCTTTTGGCATGCGTATCACAGTTCCATCCTGCACATCCTCCTTTTTAATGATCCCGATTTTACACAATTCCTCAATGGCGAATGCATACATTTCTTTATCATCCATTTGCCAAAGCGGATCCCCTTCATTACAAAAATATTCGAGGCCCAGCCAATAGCTGTTCCTATCCGCAACCATATAAGGACTCCAGTTATTGAACACCTGCAATCGTCCCAACTTAACATCAGGCTCCTGTATATATATCCAGTTATCGGCCAGTTTATCTTTTAATGAAGGGTTGGCCGTATTTAATTTTTTTACAAGCAAGCCCACAGTAATAAAGTCGCGGTAATGCAATCCCTCAGCAGCTCTGCTGATCTCAGGAGAAGCAGCAGGGTTTACCATTTTAACCAGCTCTTTCACTGGCATTGTTGAGAACAAATGATCTGTTTTTAGTTCAGTAGTTATATTGGTCAAAAGATCTTTAATAACAACGGATGCAACCCGGTTGCCAGATGTTGAGATTTTAGTGATCGTATGATTCAGCAAAAGTTCTCCTCCCCTACTCTTCACCTGTGCCGCTGCTTCATCCCACAATTGTCCGGGACCATATTTAGGATACAAAAATTGCTGGATGAGTGAGGTCTCTGTTTCTTTTTGGCGGATATCACTTTCAGAGGAGAGTATGCTTTTCAGAAAGTGCCCAATTGATCTGGATACTGATAATCCCTTTATGCGCTGATGTCCCCATTCAGCACTGATATCAGTACAGGAACGACCCCAGACCTTTTCGGTATATGATCTGAAAAAAGTAAGGTATAACTCTTTTCCGAAACGATTAATAAAAAAATCTTCGAGGTTCTTTTCTGGCTTTATCGGAAACAAAATACTTTTTAAATAACCGGCTCCGATCTTAAGCACTCTTACTAAACCAAGCTGGGCAAGAGTTTTTGGCGACAAAGTAATCGGGTAATCAAAAAACTTTCGCAGAAAATAAATGCGGGAGCTGCGTTTGCGCAACAGCATCACTTTATCTTCTTTTTCCGGATCGGGTGCGAAAATAGTAGCCGATATTTCCCGGCTTTTATTATGATAGGCTATTGTTGCGTGCGCATCATTAAGTTTTTCAAGCGGCAAAATATTCAGCCACCAGTTCATAACCCTGTCGGACTTGGAAAAAAAACGATGGCCGCCTATATCTATTCGGTTTCCTTTGTAATTGACCGTTTTGCATATACCTCCTACACCATCTGTCAATTCAATGATAATGGGTTTTATCTCCGTGCGTTGCAATAGCTCATACGCGACAGTTAAACCGGCCGGACCGGCACCGATAATCAGAGCTATTTTCTTTCCGGGCATATTGATGCAATTTCGGGAAATGTTTTAAATATACTGTCAGATTATTTTGTAAAAAATACCAGAGAGGCCATTTCGATCACACGGAAAGATCAGGAAAATGCATTTTCAATTATATCCAATAAAAACCCGGCTATCAACCGGGCTTTAAATTTATATGCAATGGAAAATTATTTGTTTACCTTATTGTTATTGCAGGTTTCGGCTTCTGTGTTCCAAACTTCTAATACCAATTATAAATAAAATTCAGTCCAATATTTGCAGAATAGATTTTTTTATTATTTTTGGACTAAACTATAAATATAACAATATGTCATTCGCAAAAACAATACACATCAAAGAGAGTGTG
>JACPDY010000055.1:20814-36867 GCA_016183775.1 Bacteroidota bacterium | reverse complement strand
ATGATTTGGTTTCGTTTTTCCAGTCCGCCAATGATACGATCAACAGCATCAAGAAAATCCTGCTTGCCAACGAGTTTTTTATCGTGACGGGCCGCGATAAGAGCAGCTTCATTACAAACATTGGCTATATCAGCTCCTGAAAACCCGGGAGTTTGTTTGGCCAAAAACTCGATATCCTGAGATGGTTCAAGTTTCAAAGGTTTTAAATGTACTTTAAAAATATCTCTGCGTTCATTCATATCGGGCATATCAACATATATCTGCCTATCGAAACGTCCGGCACGTAATAAGGCCCTGTCCAATATATCGGCACGGTTGGTGGCCGCTAAAATGATCACACCGCTGTTGGTGCCAAAGCCGTCCATTTCTGTCAGCAATTGGTTCAGCGTACTTTCACGCTCATCGTTAGCGCCTGTAACCGGACTTTTTCCACGGGCACGGCCAACGGCGTCGATCTCGTCAATAAAAATTATACATGGAGCCTTTTCTTTAGCCTGGCGGAACAGATCACGTACACGTGACGCACCAACACCAACAAACATTTCCACAAAATCGGAACCCGACAAGGAGAAGAAAGGAACTTTTGCCTCACCTGCAACCGCTTTTGCCAAAAGTGTTTTACCGGTGCCGGGAGGTCCAACCAATAATGCTCCTTTCGGAATTTTCGCACCGAGTTCGGTGTATTTTTGGGGCTGTTTTAAAAAGTCAACGATCTCTTTGATCTCTACTTTAGCACCTTCCAGGCCTGCCACATCATTAAATGTGATGTTCACATTGGTGTCCTTGTCAAATAATTGCGCTTTCGATTTGCCGATATTGAATATTTGTCCGCCGCCACCGCCGCCCGACATTCTCCGCATAACGATCACCCAGATAATAATGAGGATGATAGTAGGAATAAGGAATGTGCTAATGGGTTCGAACCAATTGGTTCGGGTGTCTTTTTCAGGGTAAATCTGGTCCTGTACCGGGAAATCCTTTTGTGCTTCTTTAACAGATTGTACAAAACTGGGAACATCTACAATTTTGATCTGGTAATGCGGCCCGGGATTAGGTCCGCCGCCAACACTTTTAAGGCGCACACCTTCATACTGCGCTAAAGCAAGGCTGTCTTTTTTAATGAATATCTCCGCTTCTTCACCATTTACAACAACAATTTTTTCAACATGCTTTTTCTTGAGCATTTCCTCCTGGAACTTACCCATGGTTATTTTTTTTATTTCGCCGGTGAAGCTAAAAAACTGAATAAAGAGCAGAACAATGACTATGGCAGCATAGATCCAGTAAAAATTAAATGAATTTTTAGGCAATTGTGGTTTTTTCGAAAAGCGGTCTTTCACTTTATCAAACTGCTTTTTGCTTTCGCTTTTATTTGGAGTTGGGGTGTCGCTCATTTTATAAGTTAATTGTAATAGTAAAATTTAGTTTTATGCGTATTCAAGTACTTCTGCGTCTGCCCAAAGGTCTTCAAGATTATAGAACTCGCGTACATCAGGTAAAAATACATGTACTACAACAGTAACATAATCGATCAGGATCCATTGAGAATTTTCGTAACCTTCGGAGTGAAACGGCCTTTCGTTGGTCATTTTTTTTACTTCATCTTTAATGGAATCGGCTATAGCGCTTACCTGCGTGGTAGCAGTACCTTCACATATTATAAAATGTTCGCAAACCGCGTTTTCTATTTTTCTGAGATCCAAACAAACTATGTTCTGTCCCTTCTTTTCCTGTATGCTTTTTATTACTGCATCTACTAACGAAGACGTTTGAGAATTCTTTTTCTTTTTAGCCATTCAAAAAAATTGAGTTATTTTATAGCTTATAAGCCGCTTAATGCGGACCTAAGGCAAATTTAGGTGTAAAATTAATCATTTCTAACCGATAAACAGCCCTTGAACACGTTATTTATAGGCCAAAACAGGGTGGAATTAGTTACGGTCAATTCGACTAATAATTATGCCCTGGAACTGGCTAAAACCGGTAGAATTGCAGATGGTACGCTTGTCTGGGCCCACGAACAAACAGCAGGACGGGGACAACGGGGAAATGGATGGCAAAGTTCGCCCGATCTTAATATTACACTTAGTATAATACTGCGCCCCGAGCTGGATGCATATAAACAGTTTTATCTCACAAAAGCGGTTTCTTTGGGCGTGAAAGAATTTGTGGAGGATTTGATCGGGAATAGCAGTGAAGTGAGAGTAAAATGGCCCAATGATATTTATGTGGGCGATAAAAAAATAGCCGGCATTTTGATTGAAAATATTTTACGCGGAGAACAAATAAATACAACGGTTATCGGGATCGGGTTGAATGTAAATCAATGCGGGTTCAGTGCCGACCTTAAAAATGTCATATCACTAAAGCTGATTACAGGCAAAACCTATGATATTAAAACCGGCATAGATACTTTATGCGAACATATTGAGCCGCGTTACTTACAATTAAAGACCAATAAGCACAATTTGCTCGATGCTGATTATCACAAAAATTTATACCGCCTGGATAAATTATGTGAGTATGAAAAGGACGGAACTCTGTTTAAAGCCACACTAATCGGCGTGAACGGCCAGGGGAAGCTTTTATTGAAATTGGAAAAAGGGGAGACGTTAAGTTGTGATTTTAAGGAAGTGGGGTTTTTATAACTCATATTGATCAACACTCAATGTATATTACGCTACACACTTTCTATAATTTTTGTAAGTCAGCTATAAGTTTATCAAGGTCTTTTTGAACAATTGTCCATACTATTTTATAGTCAACACCCATGTAATCGTGAACAATCCTGTTGCGAAAACCAACAATTCTGTGCCAGTTAATTGAAGAATGTATTTCTTTAAAATCTTCGGGAAGTCTATTGGCGGCTTCTCCAATAATTTCAAAGTTGCGTATAACTGCATCGAGGGTTTTTGAGTCTTCAAGAAATAATTCGAAAGAAAGTCCTGCGGTGTACTTTTTTATTTTTCCAACGGATTCCAAAATATCAGAAATTAAAAGCTTGGAGTCGCGCTTAGACATAGTTCAGGTCTTGCTCTATTTGTTTAAAATATTGGGGCCTGATGCCATTTTTTGAAACGAGGTCTACTTTTTGTTTAAGCAGAGTTTCAAGTTCATTGGCTAAATCAATAAATTCAATTCCAATTGGTTTTTGAAAATCAACTAATATATCAACATCGCTATCCTCTCTTTGCTGCCCACGACCATAAGAACCAAAAATAGCAATTAAGCTAAGGTTATACTTTTCTGTCAACCTTAGTTTATGTTTTTTTAGTATGCCTTTTATGTCATTCAGAGTACTCATGACACAAATATACGAAAGTCCATTGATACTTTTTTAAACGCTAAAGTCCTCTAGACATGTTGAGCTGTGATTTTAGGGAGGTAGGGATTTGGGTGATGTTTAAACCTATTTAATCTCCTTCATCCGCTCCGCCAGCAAATTAAAGAAATTAGTAAGCGGCTTTTCAACCATCATTTTGATCATCGGGTTGAGCTCGGCTTCAAAAACAAGTTGTCCGCTTGATCTGTCGCTGCCAAGTGAAGAAAGGTGAGTATGTAAAATAAATTCGAAAGGCACTTTGCCGTGAGAAGTAATTTTAATGTGAGAGTGTGGTGTTGTTGCCAGGATCTTCATACCAATTGTGGCCATTCCGTTAATGGTAAATGTACATTCGGTTTCAGTGGAGGTCCAGTTAGTAACCTGGGAAGGCATTAGCTTTTGAAAATTGTTGAAATCACTTAAAAACATAAATACGTTTTCAACTGAATTCTCAATTTCTACTTTGGTACTTTCTATTTTGGTCATTTTATTAGGTTTCAGGTTTTGGGGTTTCAAGTTTCAGGTTGTGAAGTTTAACCTGAAACTTGAAACCTGAAACTATTTTGTACTTTTCATTTCCAATCCCCACTCAGCCGGATTTTTTCGCCAGCTTTCAAGCGAAGTGAGGTCTTTTTCGGTGATGTAATTCGATTTAAGTGCTTGTTTGACCAGTACTTCATAATCGCACAGCGATACCGCCTTGCATTTCGCTTTCTTAAAGGCATCATCGGCGGCTTTAAAGCCATACGTAAATATAGATATGAGACCTTTTACGGTGCATCTTTCCTTACGAAGCGCTTCAATCGCTTTTATGCTGCTGCCGCCTGTCGATATCAGGTCCTCGATCACAACAACCGATTGTCCGCTTTCAATAACTCCTTCAATTACATTCCCTAAGCCATGTGTTTTTGCTTCGGAACGGATGTATACAAAAGGCAATCCCATTTCCTGGGCCACCAATGCACCCTGGGCGATACCGCCTGTAGCAACACCGGCTATAACATCTGGCTTACCAAACTCGGCCATGATCATATCGACAAACAACTGGCGTATATTAGTGCGCACTTTGGGATATGAAAGTGTCCTGCGGTTATCGCAATAAATAGGCGATTTCCAACCCGATGCCCAGGTGAAAGGCTTGTTAGGCTGAATCTTTATAGCTTTGATTTGAAGTAAATTTTCGGCAATTTTAAGCGCGGCTTCCTCATTCTTTATCATTGGGCGAAGATAGTTATTTCTGAGAATAGTAAAACAAAATGTTAAAACCTGTGTATAAAATTTTTGCCAAAGATAAATGTGTTTACCTGGTCGACGATAAAAGTGCATTCCCCGATAGGAACGATGCGAGGATAATAACATTTGTAAGCGCCTCTCAGCTTATGAAAGAGTATGAAACATTCATTCAACAGGAGGGGCAGAGCGGACTTTATATTTTTTCAGCCGACCTTGAGTTACTTTGGAAAGAGTATAGGGGACTTTTTCAGCGCATTGAGGCCGCGGGAGGTGTTGTAAAAAACAGAAAAGATGAACTATTACTCATTTTCAGACATAAGAGATGGGATCTTCCCAAGGGGAAAATTGAAAAAGGCGAAGAGATTAAACATGCTGCTTTACGCGAGGTGCAGGAGGAGTGCGGAATTAAGGAAATAAAAATAATAAAGGAGCTTCCATCAACGTATCACACGTATTTGTTGAAAAATAAACATGTTTTAAAAAGGACCTATTGGTTTGAAATGAACTATTCAGGCTCCACCGACAAATTAATACCGCAATTGGAGGAGAGTATTACAGATGCGCGATGGATGAATGCGAAGGAGGTGTGGGAGGCTTTGAAAAACACCTATCCATTAATAAAAGAGGTGTTAAATCCTTATTCATAAAAATATTATTTCATCAAAATTCTTCTCTTACTTTTCTTTCTTGATAAAGAAAAGTAACAGGGGCAAATGTACTGTGTACATTTGAGCCAGCAGGTGGGCTGAAATCAAGACAAAGCGATCCTCACACACGTGGCTCACCGGCTCAAAACATTGTAATTATACGAACATTGATGAATCGTACTTATAGAATTATTGGTTTTGCAATGGAAACTAAATGATAATAACAATCGTACCACCAATTATTAATAATGCACCAACCAATGTTTTAAAGTCGACCGTTTCTTTGAGGATAACAAATGATAATAGGATCGTTAAAGCAATGCTGAGTTTGTCAACGGGCGCCACCTGCGAGAGTTTTCCGATCTCTAATGCTTTGAAATAGAATAGCCAGGACAAGCCTGTTGTGATCCCGGAAAGAATGAGAAACAGAAGACTGTGCTTACTAACGGTTGATATTGCTTTTGTACCACCTGAAAAAAAGGCAATACCCCAGGTTAAAAAAAGTATAACGGATGTGCGTATCGCGACTGCAAGGTTGGTGTCAATTCCCTTTATGCCGATCTTGGCCAGGATAGCTGTAAGTGCCGCGAATAAAGCTGAAAGCAACGCGAATATCCACCACATGTTTTTAATTTATCTCTACCTGAAGAATAAGTAAGCCACCAAAATCGCCGCAATAAAGCCGAACAGGTCAGCCAGCAAGCCGTATCCCACAGCGTAACGTGCCTTCTTAATTCCCACTGAGCCGAAGTACAACGCTATGATATAAAAGGTTGTATCCGCAGAACCCTGTATGGTGCTGGCTAAACGACCTGTGAATGAATCAACCCCGTGCGCATTCATAGCATCTATCATCATGCCCCGGGCCCCACTTCCACTCAGCGGTTTCATAAATGCAGTAGGAAGTGCGTCGGCAACTTCTGGCGGAATAGCCGTTAAAAATACTAATCCGTCGATAAGGTAATCCATAGCACCCGATGCCCTGAATACCGCAATGGCTACCAGCATAGCCACCATATAAGGAATGATCTTTATTGCAGTCTCAAATCCACTTTTGGCACCTTCTATAAATGCGTCGAATACATTCACCTTTTTTAATAATGCAGCCGTTATAAAAGCGATCATTATACCGAATAAAATGAAGTTGCTCACCAACTTGGAAACTGTCGCCAGTTGTTCGTGTGATAAGCTGCGGAAATAAAAAACAATACCGGTTATTATCGCACTTATACTTAACCCCCATGCTAATAATACAGGATCGAAGATATTGATACGTTGTTTTATGGCGACAGCCGTGACTCCGCCAATGGTGGCGAAAAATGAAGCAAGAAGTATTGGTATGAATACATCCGAAGGATCAGCGGCGCCGAGCTGGGCACGGAACATCATGATGGTCACAGGCAAAAGGGTGAAGCCCGCGGTATTGAGTACCAGGAACATAATCTGCGGATCAGTGGCACTTTCCTTGTCGGTGTTGAGGTCCTGCATGCTTTGCATGGCCTTTAAGCCTAATGGTGTAGCGGCGTTTCCAAGACCAAGCATGTTTGCGGAAAAGTTCATTACTATTTGTCCGATCGCCGGATGCTCTTTTGGTATTCCCGGGAATAAGCGACTGAACAAAGGATTTACCAGGCGTGAAAAAAAATTAATAGCACCGGCTTTTTCCCCGATATTCATCAAGCCCAGCCAAAGTGCCATTATTCCTGTAAGGCCGATTGAGATCTCGAATGCTGTTTTGGAGGAGTCGAATGTGCTGTCGACAAGCAGTTTAAAAATCTCTGTGTCGCCAAAGAACAAGAGTTTTATTAAGCCCACCACAAAGGCAATAAGGAAAAAGGCTATCCAGATGTAGTTAAGTGCCATAGTTTGTAGTAAACAATGAAAAAGGGAACAATAAAAATAACCCGAAATAAGTCTGAAAACTGAGAGGTAATATGAAAGTTAGAAACAAAGGGGTGTTAATACCTCATCCTCCGCCTTCACCAAATGGAGAAGGGGCTGATCCCATAAATTATGAGTTCTCTTCGGTAAGTGAGAGTTTATCACATAAAAGTTGAATAATAAAATGAAGGCAATTTACTCCTTCTCCTTTTCCTTTGGAGAAGGTTGGAATGAGGCACACTATTGTTATCCACTTTCCGTTATTAATAAGAAAATCAACCCTGCCATTTTACCGCTGTAATTTTTTAAATATTTGTAATCAGGGATATTCTGTATGGATATAAGCGGAGGTACTAAGCCACAAATAGAAAGTAAAAAAAAGCGTTCACGTTTTACGAAAATTGTGAAAGGATTTTTTATTGGTTTGCTGATCATATTGCTGCTGATCGTTTCGGGTGGATTTATGATCGGTTGTTTTTATGGAGATGAAGTAAAGGCATACGTTATTCAGCAGTTAAATACTCAACTCAATACCCGGGTAGTTGTCGATCCTCACAACATACGTTTTTCGGTGATCAGAAATTTCCCTTCCGCTTCAGTCGATTTCAATCATGTGCTCGCGCTCGATGCTATAACCTGGAAGGATAAAAATGACACGCTGTTCAGTGCCGGAACGATATCCCTGCAATTTAGCATTGTTGACATTTTTCGCAAGAATTATAAAATAAGAAAGCTTTACCTGGCGGATGTTGTTGTAAAGGTGAAAGTATATAAGAATGGGAAAGATAATTATCATTTCTGGAAAGCCACTGATAGCAGTAGTTCTGATAAATTATCTTTTGTGCTGGATAAAATACGTTTGAAAAATGTCAGCGTACAATATGATGATAAACAAAGTAAACAGTTTCACCGCATGACGATCAGCAAAGGGTCCCTGGCCGGAAAGTTAAGTGAGGAAAGATACGAGCTCTATGCAGATCTGCAGTTGTATATTGACCGGATATCATCCGACAGTACTATTTACCTGAAAGATAAAATGTCCGGATTTCGGGCCGGTATTTCCATTAACAGCAAAACACAAACGTATTCTGTAAATAATGGAAAGATCAAACTGGCGGATATGAACTTCGACCTGGACGGGAATATTACTTACCCGGATTCAACCACCACTTTTGATCTGCAACTAAAGGGCCGTGATCTGGACATTCGATCTGTTTTATCGCTTATGCCAAAAAAATACAAGGATAAAATTGAAGATTATTCCAGTGAGGGTAATTTTTATTTTGAAGCCGCGATAAAAGGTAAATACACCGGTGCGGAAGTGCCGCTGATAACATCCCGCTTTGGCATCGAAAATGGCGATATCCGGCAGACCAGATCCGATCTGGCTTTTAAACAGGTGCAGTTGCACGGACAATATTCAAACCTGGGCAATTCAAAACTTACCATAGACAAATTTTCAGGTAAACTTGACGAGGGGTTATTGAACGGGTATTTTAGTATTGAAAATTTTGATAACCCTTATATCAACCTGGGTGTGAATGCAGAAATGAATCTGAACAACTTTCAAAAGTTCATGCAGATAGATACTGTTGAATCCCTTGCAGGGCGGGCTATTCTCAATTTAACCTATAAGGGTAAACTTCCCAGGGGTAAAAGCGGGAAAAGTTTTGTCAGCGAAGATCTGAAGAAGGCCGTCACCTCCGGAAATCTTGAGCTGAGCGATGTAAGTATGCGCTTTAAGAACAGCAGTAATACGTTCGACAGTATAAATGGCGCATTCCTGTTTGACAACAGCAATATCGTTGTGAATAGGTTCAGCGGATACATTTCGGGCAGCGACTTCAGCCTGAAAGGCTTTGCCCGAAATATATTGCCGTACTTATTTCTTGATAATGAAGACCTTACTATTGAAGCTCAATTCAATTCCGACAAACTTGACCTCGATCAATTACTGGTAGATGAAGAGAAGACGACACGCCGTGATACTGTTTACGAACTTGCATTTTCGGAGCATCTTCATCTTGACCTCAGCAGTCATATCAAAGAGCTTAACTTCAGGCATTTCAGGGCAAGGGAGATCAAGGGACAGATCGTGCTTGAAGATAAAAGAATGAGCATTGACCCTATCTCTTTTGAAGCGATGGATGGAAAGATCAATGGGCGAGGAGCTGTTGATGGCAGCCGGGGCAATAAGATCATTATTTCATGCACAGCTTCACTCAAAAGGGTGAATATCAACAGGCTGTTTGCCGAGCTTGAGAATTTCGGACAAGCTACATTCACAGATAAAAACATCAAAGGATTTCTGACCTCGGAGATTCAATATATTTCTGAATGGAGCCCGAAGTTGGAAGCCAATCTGAATAAGGTATATGCCACCGCTGATATTAAGATTGAAAAAGGAGAAATTCTCAATTTTGAACCATTGAAAGCATTTTCAAAATTCATCAACGTAAAAGAGTTGGAAAATATTAAATTCGCCACCCTTGAAAATCAGATCCAGATCAGGGACCAGGTAATATTTATTCCTAAAATGGATATGAAAAACAGCGCGCTCAATCTGATCTGCTCCGGCAAACATACTTTTAATAATGAAATTGATTACCATATACAGCTTCTCATGCGCGAATTGTTAGCCAAAAAAGCGGGGGAGGCTAAAAGTGAGAATAAAGAGTTCGGCGAAATGGAGGATGATGGCTTAAGCCGCAGTCTTTTCATTTCCATGACCGGAACAGTGGATGATCCGATCATTAAATATGATAAAAGAGGAATGTTTCAGAAAATAAAGGATGATATTAAAAAACAAAAGCAAAATCTTAAGGATCTGTTACGCGAAGAATTCGGATGGTTCAAAAAGGACAGCACTAAAGTGAAGGATCAGAAGGAAGAAAAGAAAAGGGAAGATAAGTTCAACATTAAGTGGGACGAAAAAGACAAGGATGATAAAAAGGAGGACGAGGATTTTTAGTAATTGCTAACCTGAACAAGTAAGAATTACCTTCATTTATTATTGAGGAGTGTCTACAATTGGGTAAATTAGTCCCATAATCTGAATACTTGAATATTTATTCACAAAAACAAACCTGGAAGCTGCTGCTATTTATTGCGGCGTTGATCATTGTGGGTCTTTCACTTTGGTATACCAATACGCTTGTCAATAAGATAGCCGAGGACGAACGCAAGAAGGTGAAATTGTGGGCCGATGCTATCCGGAAAAAGGCCAAGCTGGTTCAATACACCAATGAATTATTTACAAAGATCACAAATGAGGAGCGAAAGAAAGTGGAGCTCTGGGCCAATGGGACAAAGCAGTTGGCCAATCCCTCCCTTCAAATGGAAGATGTGAGTTTTATTTTCGAGGTGATCAAGAACAATGAGACCGTGCCTGTTATCCTGGCCGATCATGATGGGAATATTATCTCATCCCGTAACCTGGATTCAGCACAGGCCAGTGACAAAGAATACCTGAAGCAGGAAATGGAGTTGATGCGCAAACAGCACGACCCGATCGAGATCACAATTTTAAGAGGACGAAAAAATTACCTTTATTATAAAGATTCGAAACTATTCTCTGAGCTGAAAAATGTTTTTGACGATCTTGTTAAATCATTCATCTCAGAGGTTGCTATTAATTCGGCTTCGGTCCCGGTTATTTTTACCGATTCAACACTCAAGCGGGTTATAGCTTATGGCAACATTGATTCCGCTACCATCGCCAGCCCGACCTTACTGAAGGAGTCTGTTGCCGAAATGGGATCGGCCAAAGAGCCTATTGTTATTGATTTTGGAGGAGAAGGTAAACAATATATTTTTTACCGCGATTCGTTTTTACTCACACAGCTTAAATATTATCCCTATGTACAGTTTGGTGTAATTGGCTTGTTCCTGCTTATAGCCTATACACTGTTCAGTACGGCGCGTAATGCCGAGCAAAACCAGGTTTGGGTGGGTATGGCAAAAGAGACGGCGCATCAATTGGGCACACCTCTTTCATCATTAATGGCATGGGTTGAGTATTTAAAAACGAAACAAGTGCCTCCTGAAACTATCACCGAACTGGAGAAAGACGTTAAGCGATTGGAAACGATAACAGAGCGTTTCTCCAAAATTGGTTCTGCTCCTAAACTTGAAAAGGAGAATATTTACAATGTAATGGAAGAAGCAGTCAACTATTTGAAAACACGCACTTCTAAAAATGTGATATACACTATTAAAGCACATGATGGCTTGCAGGTTGTCGCGCAGCTTAATGTACCCTTATTTGCATGGGTTATTGAAAACATTTGTCGTAACGCTGTTGACGCTATGGATGGCAATGGTTCTATTACAGTTGATATTTACGATCAAACGCAGTATGTGTATATTGATATTACCGACACGGGCAAAGGACTTCCCAAGTCGAAATACAAGGCTATTTTTAAACCCGGCTTCACCACCAAGCAGCGTGGTTGGGGTTTGGGTCTGTCACTCAGCAAACGCATCATCGAAAATTATCATGCGGGTGACATATTTGTGAAGTGGTCAGAACCCAATAAAGGAACTACCTTTAGGATTGTACTTAATAAATAAAATGTCCTCACCCTGCCCTCTCCGAAGGAGAGGGTTTTGACACACATGCCGGGAATTTATATACATATACCTTTCTGCAAACAAGCATGTAATTATTGTGATTTCTATTTTTCAACTTCTTTGAAAAATAAAGACGCCCTTTTGCAGGCTTTGAAAAAAGAAATAGTTATACAGAAAAACTACTTTCCTTCTCCTTCGGATGAGGACATTAACACTATTTACCTGGGAGGCGGCACCCCCTCCCTTCTCACTAAACAGGAATTATTGGGAATTTTTAATGAATTGAATAAATATTTCAGTATTGCTGCGGACGCGGAAATAACATTAGAAGCAAATCCGGATGATCTGACTTCCGAAAAAATAAAACAACTACACGATACTCCTATAAATCGTTTAAGTATTGGTGTGCAATCTTTTTTTGATGAAGACCTGCGCTTTATGAACCGTGCGCACACTTCACAAATGGCAGTTGATTCAGTTAAAACGGCGCAAAATAATGGATTTAAAAATATTACCATTGACCTTATTTACGGAACGCCGACCATGAGTAATGAAAACTGGTTGAGTAATCTTAATAAGGCATTTGAACTGAATGTTCAGCATATCTCCTGTTACGCGTTAACAGTGGAACCCCGAACAGCGCTCCATCATTCTATTATGACAGGTAAGTCAAAAAATGTTGATGATGAAAAAACAGCGCAGCAATTTGAATTATTGATTGCCGAAATGAAGCGCAATGATTTTACACAATACGAAATATCTAATTTTTGTAAAGAAGGATTTTATTCCCGGCACAACAGTAATTACTGGCTCAAAGAAAATTATTTAGGATTGGGTCCCTCGGCTCATTCCTATAACGGCGATAGCCGGCAGTGGAATGTGCGCAATAACAACCTTTATATAAAGGCTTTGCAAGAGAGCGAACTTAATTTTGAAAAAGAAATACTTACTCCTGATCAACAGTACAATGAATATATTTTAACTTCCTTACGGACAATTTGGGGTATTGACCTGAACCGTATTAAACAATATGGTGAAAACTATTTGGCTAATTGTACAAAGGAAGCTGAAGCCTACATAAAATCCGGTGATATTACTCTGCAAGACTCCCGCCTTTACCTCACGGATAAAGGAAAGCTGCTGGCTGATAAAATTTCGAGTGATCTGTTTGTGATTTAAAAGGTATCGATCACTATCCAATATTTCAGACCAATAGAGCCTTATTTTTTTACTGCCCAGGCTATTCCTTTCCTATGGTGAATTTCAAAAAAGTCAAACTCTCCAATATGTTTTGCCTTGAATTTATTCCAAACACCAATTAGTTTATAACTCTCGGGACCTATATCGTCAAAAACTATAATTCCATTTTCAGTTGTATGATTTACTATGTTTTCCAAATCTATAAATGCTGTAAGTTCATCGTGTGCTCCATCTACAAGTATATAATCGAATTTTTTATTGGGATTCATCTTAAAATAATCGGGAACAGTTTTTTTTGAATCTCCTGAAATGAATTTTATTTTATCTATATTAATTCCAAATAAGGCTAAATTTTTTTTGACCTTTTTTACAGCCTTGTTTTGAAGTATTTTATTAATGAGTCTGGTATAACGCATAGAAATATTAATATTGCTGTCTTTCCGTAATAGTTTTGTTAATAAAGACGATACCCAAGTAGTGCTAATGTATTCTCTCCATAAATCAAATGAAAGTATTTCTTCAATTTCAACTTTATCCTCGGGTTTATAAACGGATAACAAGGCTATAAGTGAACCACCTGTTCGGGTTCCAATTTCTAATATTTTTTTTGGTTTTCGTTGACTGCCGATCCAGGAAATAACCATACCGGTTTCCAAAAAAATACCATTTCTGATCAATTTTTTAGGGATACCTAATTCTTTCCAATAATAATCATTTGAATCAAGCGTTCGTAATTTCGACGAATTTTTTAATAATAAATATTTGTAACTTAATATCTGTTCAAACTCGATGGTAGACAAATTATGTATTTTGTCTTCACAATCTTCCTCAAATCTCTGTTCTTTCAATGAAGTGTAATACTTTTTTGCTCGATCGAATGGTTTTTGCTGTAGGGTTTTCATGTTTCTGTTTTAAGGATTTACCAGCTTATTTCTGGTAAAACTAAGCAAGGCAAAAAGCAGAAACGGACAATTCTAATTTCAGGATGTGTATTTCCATTTAATGGTAGGCAATTCTCATTTAACGGCGTATGGAGGTAGAACTTATTAGACTAAATATTGATTTTCTTGAGTTGATTTCTTAATTCGTCTTTCTTTCGACGGGAAACTGGTATTTGTGCATTGTCTTCCATTATAATATAAGGAGCCTCATTTTTAACATATTTTTTAATGTATTTTGAATTGATAAGATGAGATTTATGTACACGAATAAAACCATACTCTCCCAAAAGCCCATCATACTCCTTTAATGTTTTAGTAATTAAAATTATTTCTTTTGATATAAGATAGAATAGTGTATAACTTTCTTTTGCCTCACATCTCAAGATGTTATCAATCGGAACAATACGGTCGCTTTCCTGGGATGAGAGCACAATTTTTTTGGATACACTTTTTTGATTTGCGATATTATCCAAAAGTACTTCGATGATTTTTTTTGATGAATCTAAGGCAGGTTGGTCGGTAATTTTTTTTACGGCAATTTTCAGTTCATCAATATTAAGGGGTTTCAGCAAATAATCAACCGCGCTGAATTTAAATGCTTTTATGGCGAAATCATTATGTGCTGTAATGAAAATTATTTTGAAGTAAATAGAGACAAAATGTTCCAAAAGATTAAATCCTGTTCCATCCGGCATCATTACATCCAAAAATATGATATCGGGCACATACTTATTGATTGCATTAACTCCAGAGGCAACACTATTTGCTTCACCGACAACAGATATTTCCGGACAATGTTCCTTAAGATACCTGGCAAGTATTACTCTTAAATTTTCCTCATCATCTATTATAAGGGCCTTGATCATAACTAAAAGTATTAAGTTATTTCTTTATACGGAATCCGTAATAGAATTCTTGTCCCACATGATTCCTCCTTACTGTCAACTAAATCAATAATATCCACACTTATGACAATTCCATTTTGGCGATTAAGTATTTCTAATCTTTCCTTTGTTAATGACATAGCAAGTGATTGATGTGCAAGTCCAGCTTTCGCTCTTATTTCTTTTGCTTTCTTTCTACCGATGCCATTATCTTCAATTTCACAAATGAGCAATTTATTTTCATGTAATGAAAAATTGATACTAATCCGGCCTTCTCCAACTTTACTCGAAATGCCGTGAATAACAGCATTTTCAATATATGGCTGAATAAGCATGGAAGGTATTTCAATATTTTCAGGATCAACTTCTTTTTGTACATAAAAGGTGTAATCGAATTTGTTTTGAAACCGGAGTTTTTCAAGTTCCAGATAATCCTCCATCATGTGTATTTCATCTTCTAGAATAACAAGGGTTCTGCCTGAACTTGACAGAACATTTCTTATCAGCCGTGCAAATCTTGATAGAAAAACTCCCGCTGAGACTGAATCATTTCTGACAATATAGCTTTGTATAGAGTTCATTGAATGAAAAATAAAATGCGGATTCATTTGTGAGCGAAGGGTTTTTTGTTCGAATTCGATTAGCTGCTTCTCAAGTTCTAATTTTTGGCTTTCTCTATACCTGCTATACCAAAGAAATAATGCACCTATAATAAAAACACATCCAATTATAAGGAAGTATCTAAGTTGCTTTTCACTTTTAATTTGAGCCTCAGATAATTCCTTAGCTGACGTAAGTAATTTGATGGTCTTTTCCTTTTTTTCATTTTCATATTTCGCCCCTAATTCAGCTATTTTTTCCATATTTTTTTCATTAATCAAACTATCCCTGTAAATTATAAAATCCTTGTAATGCTGGTATGCCTGTCTGTAATTTCCTTCAGCACTGTCTAAAATGGACAAACTATAATAATTGTCTTTGATCTCCTTCTTCGCATCTATTTCTTGAGAAATTTGCATTCCCTTATCTAAATAATTCCTGGCTTCGGCAAATTTTTTCATGCGTGTATATAAATCCCCAATACTACGGTAAGAAAATGAAAGACCTCGTTTATATCCGGTTTTTTCCCATATTTTTACTGCGGAGATATAATTTTCAAAAGCTTCATCATAATTACCTAAGTAGAAATTATCCTCCCCTATATTGTGGTATGAATATGCCATACTAGCTGTGTCACCAATTTCTTTCTCAAGTTTTAAAGCAGTAAGATTAATCTTCAATGCTTCAGAGAAGTTGAACTGTTCATTGTAAGTAAGCCCAATGTTATTGCAAGCTTGGGCAATACAATGTTTATAACCAATTTCTTCTCCTAT
>JACPDY010000055.1:0-20803 GCA_016183775.1 Bacteroidota bacterium | reverse complement strand
TTTTTATCCCCAATTCCTTCCCATATTTTTAATGCAACGAAATAATTCTTCAAGGCATCCGAGTAATTACCCTGAAAAAAATAAGCACTTCCAATGCTTTTATATGAACTGGCAATACCTGATTTATTACCAATTCTTTCGTTTGTTTTTAAAGAAGTAAAATAATTTTCTATGGCTAAGGGATAATTATACTTTTTAGAGGCAATATCTCCAATAATAGTATATGCATTGGCCAATTCTTTTTGTGCAAACATTATCATCACCGGTAATTTGTCGATTGAAATTATTCTTTCAGTCAGCACTTTGGCCTTTTTGACAACTTCCAAGCTGCCGTTATAGTTACCTGAATTGTATAATTTTCGGCTTGTTGCAATCAAATTATTAATATGTGCAGTATCTTCGTTCGTTTCCAAAACAACTCTTTTTAAAGAATCCAGATTGTATTGCCCCGATTGAACAGGAGAAGCAGAAGCGAAAATATTTATATTTAACAAAACGTAAAAAAGATTGTAATTGGAAAATAGCATTTTTATATTTAGGTTATTATTACTAAAATAATATTTACATCGAAAGGATACATATTTTTTAATCCAAATAAATTTGAGGCAATTTCGTTTTACTAAAGTGCCATTTCCTTTGTTGGATCCCAAAATAGTTTCTTGAAATCCACAACCTTGTCGTTTTTTACTTTTACACCTTCTTTTTCGAGTAGCCTTTGCATCATAAACGGATCACCGAAATGGTGTTTGCCGGTGAGAAGTCCGTTCCGGTTTACAACACGGTGTGCAGGAACTTTCTTTTTGTACGAATGTGAAGCATTCATAGCCCAACCTACCATGCGGGAAGAGCGTGCCGAACCAAGATATCTGGCAATGGCGCCATAGTTCGTAACACGTCCTTTAGGTATCAGGCAAACAACTTCGAACACCAGTTTGAAAAAATCTTCGTTTATGCGGGCTGCTGATTTCATTTTAATTCTCTAAGGAAAGCGATCAGATCAGTAGATGGTAATTCAGAAACTCCAAGTTCACGAAGAATAGTGATCAGTTGTCCGCGGTGAAAGGTGCTGTGATTCATGCAGTGCATAATAATGCCATGGTTGGTGGTGCTAAAGGTGTTGCCCTTTATATTTTTATAGCTTGTTGATCCGCTGAAATAGGAATTCTCTTTTGATGCCCCAAACTCAATAAAATCCTTTGAAGCGATGAGAAACTGGTTTATTGTCGGCTCTTTAAATTGTGCGGATGGGGGCCAGTTGACAGCTTCTTCTTTTAACCGGGACATCCACGCAAGTTCGGCGTCCCAGATATGATGAACGGTTTTACGAAGTGACGGAAAGCTGCTTTTTACTTCTTTATCGAGCAAAGCGGGGTCGATCTTAAGCATTACACCTGAAAGACGGTCGTTTGCCCAATGATTGTAGGTTACATATTGGAGCAATAATTTTTTGGTGTCCATATTGTTGTTTTAATGGGTTGTTTCCCTTAAGACATAAAGCTAAAAAACAAAAATAACAATGAGACCCGCAAATACAATGCAAAAACAAATTAATAACTTGTATTTTTACAATAACAAAAAAGCCGTTTGCCGGAATAAATGGGTCGTGCTTTTGCATAATTCATAAAAATCAGGCAGGTTTGTATAAATAGATTTGGAAGCATCGTTCATCATATTACTTACACTCATCGCTTCCGCCTTTTTTTCAGGCCTGGAGATCGCTTTTATTACATCCAATAAACTGCGTATAGAGCTGGAAAGTAAACAGGGCAGTTGGTTTGCCGGGATCCTTTCCTATTTCAATAAATTTCCCGCCCGTTTTTTGGGAACAATGTTGTTGGGTAATAATATTGCCATTGTGGTCTTCGGAATTTACATGGAAGAAGTGCTTGATCCTTATATTGGTCAGTACATTAATTCCCGCATAGGCATATTGTTCATTCAGACGTTTATTTCCACGATGTTTATCCTTGTAACAGCCGAATTTTTGCCCAAAAATGTATTTCGTATAAATCCCAACCTCATTCTTGAGTTTTTCGCCATTCCGCTTTGGATTGTTTACTGGCTGATGTACCCGGTGGTGTATCTGACGATCGGGCTTAGTGAATTTATATTAAAAAATATTTTTAGGGTAAATGTGGAAAAGGAAAAGCTGGCCTTTGGCCGGATCGACCTGGATAATTATGTACGGGAAGGAACTAAATCCGACAAAAAGCAGGAAGTTGAACATGAAATAAAGATATTCAAGAATGCGCTTGGCTTTGCCAATGTAAAGGCCCGTCAGTGTATGGTGCCGCGCACCGAGATAGTGGCGATAGAAGTGAACGATAGTATGCAGCGTCTTCGTGAATTGTTCCTGCAAACCCGCCTTTCGAAAATACTGATCTATGAAAAAAATATTGATAACATAATCGGGTATGTGCATTCGCACGAGCTTTTTCAGAAGCCGGTATCGATCCGAAGGATCTTATTACCTGTAAGTATTGTACCCGAATCAATGCCTGCAAGTGAAGTACTCACTCTGTTCATACAGCAGCACAAGAGCATAGCCATAGTAGTGGATGAGTTTGGGGGTACTTCCGGTATGTTAACTATGGAAGATGTGATGGAAGAGATTTTTGGTGAGATAGAAGATGAACATGATAAAGAGGAGATGGTCGAGAAAAAGGTAAATGAAGATGAATATTTATTCTCGGGCCGCCTGGAGATTGATTACCTGAATGAAAAGTATAAACTCAATTTGCCTTCATACAAGGATTTCGAAACGCTCAGCGGGCTGATCATTCATCATCATCAAAGCATTCCGAAGATAAATGAGGAGATATCCATAGACAATTTTATTTTTAGGATCGTTTCAGTGAGCAATAACCGCATCGAGCAGGTATTGTTGAAGGTAATGGAAAAGTAGTTGGTTGGTTGAGGCTTATCGGTTGTTGGCTGGTAGTATTTGGTGTTTTAAATCTGACAACTAACAACCCGCAACCAACAACTTGATGATCAAACTCATTTTTGGTTCGGCCAAAGCGGCTTCACGCAGTACATCTTCGTGCGTTAGTTCCACAATTTTGTTTTCAATTCCAAGGTCGGTTATAATGGAGATGGCAAAGCAGGGAATATTCATATGTCGTGCTGCGATCACTTCGGGTACGGTACTCATTCCTACAGCGTCGGCGCCAATGATGCGGATAAATTTATATTCGGCAGGTGTTTCAAATGTAGGCCCTGAGATGCCGAGGTAAACTCCTGTTTGAACTTTTATTTTATTATTAGCAGCGATCTGTTGTGCTTTCGTGATCATCGCTTTGTCGTAAGCTTCACTCATGTCGGGAAAGCGGGGACCCAGTTCGGGATCATTTTTTCCAACTAATGGATGGGCTGTAAAAAAGTTGATATGATCTTTCAATATCATAAGGTCGCCGATGGAAAAATCCGGGTTTACGCCTCCTGCGGCGTTACAGATGAACAAACGTTCAATACCTAAAAATTTCATGACCCGTACCGGGAAAACCACCTGCTGCATGGTATAGCCCTCGTAATAGTGAAAGCGTCCCTGCATGGCCACAACATTTTTTCCGCCAAGCAAACCGAAGATCAATTTGCCCGAGTGGCCTTTTACTGTCGATAAAGGGAAATTCGGAATGTCTTTGTATTCCAGCTCGTGTTTAATATCAATTTCTTTTACAAGTCCGCCAAGACCTGTTCCAAGTATAATACCATATTCCGGTTGAAAGGGTATTTTACTTTTTATGAATTCAGCCGAGCTGGTGATCTCATTTAGCATACTCACGTATTTGTTTATTAAAAGCTTCGCCTTCGTCAAATAAAAATACCGTTTCAATAGGGATATAAAATAATGGCAATTGTTGCACCACTTCCAGGAGGCCCGCTTTATCAATGCGCATGGCATCTTTTTCGGTGGTGATAATGATCTTATTTGTTGATGCTGTGCTTTCGAAGTTTTGTTTCAACTTCACCAGTTCAACAATGCTGTATTCATGGTGATCAGGGTAGGGGATATGCGTTATGTGAACAGTTTTAGCGGAAAGGTATTTTATTAAAGGCTGCGCATTTACAATACCGGTAAGTAGTATAATATGTGTCTCGGCGGTTATTTCCTGTACCTTTTGCTGAGTTACCGGCATTAATTTACCATAAGCAATGGTGGTAAAATAAACCTGCTGAGGGCGATAAATTAGCGGGACATTTGGTTACAATAATAATATCAGCCCGTTTAGCCCCGCTTTTGTATTCCCGCAATGTGCCGACTGGCAAAATTTGGTCGTTGTAGAATAATTTACTGTGATCGGTGAGCAGAATGGAAACAGAAGGTTTAACAGCCCTGTGCTGGAAGGCATCGTCAAGTAAAATAACCCTTAGTTGCCTGTGGTCCTGCAATAATTTTTTTATTCCATGTATGCGGCTGGCATCAACAGCCACAGGAACGTCTGGAAATTTGAGTTTGAACTGACGAGGTTCGTCGCCTACTTCTGTAGATATAGAAGTTGAATTCACATAAATAAATCCCGATGTACTTCGCGCATAACCCCGGCTGAGTGTAGCTACAGGATATTTCTCATTCAGCAGCCGTATTAGATATTCGATCTGTGGTGTTTTGCCTGTACCGCCCACGGTGAGGTTACCAACACTTATTACAGGTATGCTGAATTTTTTAGAGGGAAGTATTCCAATATTATACAGAAAGTTCCGGATAGCCACAATGCATCCGTAAATGAATGAAACAGGGAGTAATAAAAGACGCAGCTGTTTCATATATTATTCATGAGTTTATCTATAAAAATAAAAAAATTAACCACAGGCGGCATAAAGATAGTTTTAACATTAATCAGATGGGACAATCTACAGGTTGAACGGGACGTTTTGTTGCTAATGCCTGGTGGATTTCGCAGATTAACGCAGAAAGGTTATTTTTGAGATTCATGCCCGTCGAATGTAAAATAATAAATCCAGTATAAAATGAAGATCAAAGAAATAATAGCACATATTGAATCGATAGCTCCATTGGCTTACCAGGAGTCGTATGATAATTCAGGCTTGTTATGCGGCGATAGTTATGCTGAAGCGAAGGCGGCGCTGGTAACCCTCGACTGTACGGAAGAAGTGCTGGATGAAGCCATTGCCTCAGGCTGTAATCTAATTATCGCCCATCATCCGATCATATTCTCCGGTCTGAAAAAAATAACCGGCAAAAATTATGTGGAGCGTGTCATTATTAAAGCCATCAAAAATGACATTGCCATATATGCCGCGCATACTAATTTGGATAATGTGGATACAGGAGTTAATGCGCAGATAGCAGTTAAACTGGGACTTTCAAACACACGGATACTTTTGCCCAAAACCGGCCACCTGCGTAAACTCATTACCTTTTGCCCGGTTGATAAGGCGGAGCAGGTGAGGCTGGCTTTATTCGGGGTGGGTGCCGGACATATAGGTAATTATGACGAATGCAGTTTTAACACAGAAGGTTTTGGCACATTCCGCGCGGGCGATGGAACCGATCCGCATATTGGAGAAAAAGGTAAACAGCATACCGAAAAGGAAATTAAGATCGAGGCCATTTACACGATCGAACGCGAAAGCGCTATTGTAACGGCTCTCATAAAGGCTCATCCGTATGAAGAGGTGGCGTATGATCTTGTGCCCTTAGCCAATGGTCATAGTCGTGTTGGTTCAGGTATGATAGGTGAGTTAGTGAATGCAGAAGAAGAAATGGTTTTTTTAAAGCGTTTAAAGAGAATAATGCAAACGGAATGTGTCCGTTATACGCGTCCAACAGGTAAAAAAATAAAAAAAGTGGCTGTTTGCGGTGGGAGCGGAAGCTTTTTGCTGTCCGACGCGATAAAGGCAGGCGCCGAAGTTTTTGTGACTTCCGACCTTAAATATCATCAGTTCTTTGATGCTGAAAATAAGATAGTTATAGCGGATATCGGGCACTATGAAAGCGAACAATTTACCAAACAGTTATTTTACGACCTATTGACCAAAAAATTTCCTATATTCGCAGTCCATTTATCAAAAATCAACACAAATCCCATAAACTATATTTAAAATGGTTAAATCAAAGGCTGACGAAAAGGCGGACATTTCCACAGAAGAAAAACTAAAAGCATTATTTGAACTACAACAGGTCGACACGCAGATCGATAAGATCAAGATCATCAGGGGTGAGTTACCGCTTGAGGTGAGAGATCTGGAAGATGCCGTAACAGGCATGGAAACCCGCGTGAATAATTTAAAGGAAGAGATAGAGAATCTTGAAACATTTATCACGGACAGGAAGAATGCGATGAAGGACTCTGCTGCAGCGATCAAAAAATACGAGGCACAGCAAAATAAAGTTCGTAATAACCGCGAATACGATTCGTTAAGCAAAGAGATCGAATACCAGAACCTGGAAATTCAGCTTTCTGAGAAAAAGATCAAAGAAGCGAAGGCCAATATACTGGCTAAGAATGAACTGATCGAAGGTTCGGCGGAAGAATTGAAAGGCAGAAAGAAAGATCTGAAAACAAAGAAAGATGAGCTGGATACTATTATAGCCGAAACTCAAAAAGAAGAAGATGCGCTTCTGAAAAAATCAAAAGGAGCACAGGATAAGATCGAAGACCGTTTGCTGAACGCATATCACCGTATACGTTCAAACGCGCGTAACGGACTTGCCGTAGTTACTGTACAGCGAGATGCGTGTGGAGGTTGTTTTAACAAGATTCCACCTCAGCGCCAGCTTGATATACGTATGCACAAAAAGATAATTGTTTGTGAGCATTGCGGTCGTATTTTGGTTGATCCTACCCTGGATGGAATTGAAAGGATAGCGGTTGTTGAAACTGAAAAACCTAAAGCTAAAAGAGCGAAAGCCAAAGTATAGAACATTCACTTTAATAATAAACAAAAGGGCTGTAAGTTTTACAGCCCTTTTGCCTTTATTAAAAGGCATATAAATTTTTTAATGTTTCTCCGCACAGGCCTCTCCGCATTTTTCTTTGCATTCTTCTTTGGTTTTGCAACCGTGTGAGCAGTTTTCCATGCATGATGAAAATTTTCCGGTTCCTGCGTGTTTCATGCAGATTGCTTTTTCTTCAGGGGAACATTTCATCGAATCGCAATAAGCGGAACATTCTTCCGGGGTAAACAAAGCAACTTTATTCATATCGCATTTCATTTCAGCGCCTGGCATACAGCATTCTTTTTTCATGCCGGAACATTCGTTTTGTCCTTCAGCTGATGGTACTGAAATGTAGGGAGCTATTACCAATGATACGATAGACATTAATTTGATCAGAATGTTCATAGACGGACCGGATGTGTCTTTGAACGGGTCGCCTACAGTATCACCTGTAACAGAGGCTTTATGCGGTTCAGATTTTTTATAGAACATTTCGCCATTGATCATCACTCCTTTTTCGAATGATTTTTTGGCATTATCCCATGCTCCACCTGCATTGCTTTGGAAGATACCCATCAAAACACCGCTCACGGTAACGCCTGCCAGCAAACCGCCAAGTACTTCAGGACCGAAGATAAAACCAACGATCACCGGTGTTAATAAAGCGATGGCGCCTGGCATCATCATTTCACGGATACTGGCTTTAGTTGATATCGCCACACATTTTTCGTATTCAGGTTTTGCTTTGTATTCCATAATGCCCGGAATTTCGCGGAACTGTCGGCGAACTTCCTGTACCATGTCCATGGCGGCTTTTCCAACAGCCTGGATGCATAACGCGGAAAATATGAATGGGATCATTCCGCCTACAAACAAACCTGCCAATACGGGGGCCTTGTAAATGTCAATGGCATCAATGCCTGCAATTCCAACAAAGGCTGCAAATAATGCCAGTGAAGTTAAAGCGGCTGAAGCAATGGCAAATCCTTTTCCGGTTGCCGCTGTTGTGTTGCCAACTGCATCTAAATTATCAGTGCGCTCACGAACCTCAGGAGGTAACTGGCTCATCTCCGCAATACCGCCGGCGTTATCAGCAATCGGACCAAAAGCATCTATCGCCAATTGCATGGCTGTTGTGGCCATCATTCCTGCCGCGGCGATCGCAACGCCATATAATCCTGCGCAATAATAAGAAGCCATGATGCCGCCCGCTAAGGTTAAAATAGGAATTACAGTTGATTTCATGCCAACAGACAAGCCGCCAATGATGTTTGTAGCATGGCCCGTTGATGATTGTTGAATGATAGAAAGAACAGGAGCTTTACCCATAGCGGTGTAATATTCTGTAACAATACTCATAATAGCACCAACGATAGTTCCGACAACAATTGCCATGAATACTCCCATTTTAGTGAATGTCGAAGTGCGTAATACAATATCTCCTTCAGGAAGCATATACATTACCGCAAAATAAGATGCGGCAACTGTTAACAACATTGACGACCAGTTACCCATGTTCAACGCATTCTGAACATTTGATTTTTCGTCTTTAATACGAACAAACCACATTCCTACTATAGAGAATACAATACCCAGACCGCAGATCACCATAGGTAAAAGAATAGGGGACATGCCGCCAAAATTATCTGTAACAGTTATTTCCTGTCCTAATACCATTGTCGCCAGGATTGTCGCAACATAGGAGCCAAAAAGATCGGCACCCATACCTGCAACATCCCCTACGTTATCCCCTACGTTATCGGCAATGGTGGCGGGGTTACGAACATCATCTTCGGGAATTCCTGCTTCAACTTTACCTACCAAGTCAGCGCCAACATCGGCAGCCTTTGTATAGATACCGCCACCCACACGCGCGAATAGGGCGATCGATTCGGCGCCTAATGAAAAGCCGGTTAATACTTCAATGGCTGTCTTAACCGTAGCTTCACCGGCTCCGGCAAACACCTGTAAGAAGGCTATAAATAAACCACCCAAACCTAAAACCGCCAAACCTGCGACACCAAGTCCCATAACGGAACCGCCTGTAAAGGAAACTTTTAATGCCTGTGCCAGACTTGTGCGGGCAGCCTGGGTTGTCCGAACATTCGCTTTTGTTGCCACTTTCATCCCTATATATCCTGCTGTAGCGGAAAAAACAGCACCGATAATAAAGGCAATGCAAATGATCCAACTGGAATGGATCTCTTTGCCATGGACTTCATGTATTGTTCCTGAGTAGGCTAACAATGCGGCAGCAATCACCACAAAATAACTAAGCACTTTCCATTCCGCTTTTAAAAACGCCATCGCGCCTGCGGCTATATGGCCGGCCAATTCCTGCATTTTAGCGTCTCCGGCATCCTGTTTGCTAACCCAGGCCGATTTAACAGCCATTACCAATAATCCCAGAATTCCTAAAGCCGGTACTAAATAAATGATACTTCCGTTCATAAAATGTTTGATTTATAGTGATACAAAAAGTTGATTTTCAGTTTGTTGTTTCAGATTTTTATTCAAAATTAGGCTGCAAACTTAACAAATTAATTTTAATTGGAGAAGTGGGCCTTACTGAAGTATGATCTTCTTATTGACAACACTGTCGGAAGAAACCAAACGAAGGGTATATATTCCATCGGCGCACCCTGGCAGATCAATAACAGAAGAGTTTTTTCCGTTTAGTACAGGTATTGTTTCATCTGTATAAAATTTGGTTAAAAAGAGCGATTTTCTCAGAGTTAGGATACACATCCCCCCACCCAACATTATTGTTAGGACGAGTGATTAACCCAAAAAGAAAACAGGAAAGAGAATAAAAAGATATTTTCATCTTCGTGCTCCGGCTTACGATAGCTCGTAAACGTGGCGACATCTGTTTGTGCTTCCCTGTTTTGATCTCAATTTCATGTACAAGGTCTATGCGCTCAGTAACAAATCGAGATTGGGTTTCCGTAAAGGTATCGTTTTTATTTATGTCTGTTGGTATGCGGCCGCTTATGGCATTTCATGATTAGTATAAAAATGATTATTAAAGGTAGGTAAGAAAAGTAAATAATAAAAGGCAGCAAAAAACATCTTACGGATGGTAAAAATCCATAATTTGTGAATAACGGCTATTTGCGGCTTATTCAACGGGATTAACCCTATTGAACAACTATTTTCTTATTGATAACACTTCCCCCGGAGATCAATCGGAGTGCATATATTCCATTTGCGTTATCAGACAGGTTGATCAAATATGAATTTTTGCCGGCAGAGGTGGTCAGCAGATTATCAAATACAAGCTTGCCGGTTACATCTGTAACGGACAGTAAAACCCTTTCATTTTTATCTGCTTTAAGAATTAAATTGAACGAGCCGTTATTTGGGTTAGGGTAAATATCAATGCCACTGAGTTCCTGTTGGCTATCGATGCCGGTAATAGTGATTACAGTTATCGTTGAAGTGCCGGTACATCCATTGGCATTCGTTTCTGTAACAGTATAATTCCCTGTTTGTGTGGCAACATAAATCTGTGAAGTGGCACCAGATATCGGGCTTCCATTCAGGTTCCATTGGTATTGATCAGCGGTGCTGCCGGTAAGTTGATTGCCGTTTTGGGTGATCGTTGGTACAAAAGGCGGATCGGCATTGACCGTGCCATTGGTTGTTGAAGTGCATCCGTTGTTATCTGTAACTGTAACAGTAAATCCTCCTGCTGATAATCCGTTTATGGTCGACCCCACTTTCCCCATTGACCATGTATAAAAATAGAGCGGAGTGCCCCCGTTTGTCGCGGCCGCCACTGAACCGTCATTTCCCTTGCAGGAAGCATCGGATACAGATGCAATGCTCACCACAAGCGGATCGGGTTCTGAGATAACCACTTCGGCAGTTTTAGAACAAACATTTGCATCAACAACTGTTACTGTGTATGATCCCGCCGAAAGGATGTTCTGTGTTGGCGCTGTTGAGCCTGTTGTCCAGGAGTAAGAATATGCGCCGGTTCCGCCGGTAACTGTTAATGAAGCGCTTCCATTGCCTCCGGAACAGGCACTATTGGTTTCTGAGGGAGCAATAGATATCTCCGCGGGTTCCGTAACCGTCGCACTGATTGCCGACATGCAGCCGTTACCATCGGTTACTACAACTACATATATACCCGCACATAAAGTGTTGGTAGTGTTAGCGGTAAATTGAGGAGGCGCTGAATTCCATGAATATGTTAATGTAGCAACTCCTGTTGCGGAAACAGATGCTGAAGCATTGCAGGATCCTTTGCAGGAATTTGATGTAACACTATTAACATTTACAACAGGTCCCGTTGTATTACTTACACTGATCCCTTCTGTTTTGGTACACGCGTTCGCATCGTTAACAGTTACTGAATATATACCTGCGGACAAATTACTTGCTGTGGGTGAAGTTGAGCCATTGCTCCAGGTGTATGTCAGCGATCCGGTGCCTCCTGCTGCTGTCGCTGAGGCCGAACCCGTACTTGCGCCGCACGCCGTATTATTTGACGACGGGGTAATGGCGATCGCCGCAGGCTGGCTTACAGCGGCTGAATGCGTTTCAATGCAGCCATTGGCATCTTTCACATCAACGGTATGCACAGCAGCTGTTAATCCGGTAAAAATATTCGATGCCTGATAAGCACCGCCATCAAGCGAATATGTATAAGGAGGTATGCCATTGATCACGCTGAAAGTTATACTGCCATTCGCGCCTCCATAACATGTTGTGGGGCTTGTGGTGGCGCTTATTGTCATGGACTTTATGTCAATGGTAGTAACATATATAGCGGAATTCCCGCATGCATTAGTGATCTTCACCGAAACGTTATAACTTCCGGGTGCAAGGTAGGTATGATTGATCGCCGGCTGACTTGTAGTAAGTGTGTTGCCATCGCCGAAATTCCATTCAAAACTATTGCCTCCCGCGGCAAGGAACGGGACAGGTGAACAGGCGCTGAAATTATTACCAAGGTCAAGTATTCCACCAAGTACAGGTTGTCCCGTACCTATAACAATATCAAGAGAATCCTTCGCGCTATTATTGCATCCGTTAAAATACGTTATTACAACTTTGCGGGTGCCGGTGGCAGAATAAGCGTGCTTTACCATATCAATAACACCAAAGCCAGGTACATTAAAGGGTTTGGTTTGTGTTGCCGTTGTCCCATCGCCGAAATCAAAAATATAATGAGATCCGCCGGTAGCATAAAATAACACCGAATCGCCTGCACAGGCATTAAATTGCGTGCTGCCCCAATTATTGTTATTTCCGGTATGGGTAACTACGGGTATAAGATTTGTTACCACGTTCACTGTATTGTATACAGTAGTGTCGATATTGCAATTGTTGGTGAGTTTTAATGATACTGTGTATGTATTTGCCACAGCATAAAAGTGCTGACCGCTTGTGGTTGATGATGTAGCAGCGTCTCCAAAATTCCAGCTATATGATTTTGCAGGAGTATAAACGTTATAGCTGATTTTGTCGCCCGGACAAACTGAAGCGGGTGAAACCTCATAATCAATGCTGCCGCTCCAGCGGTTTGCTGTTCCCACAGAGATGATCCTTGATAATGTTGTATCAATATTGCAGCCATTTTTAGCCGTAACCGTTACTGTGTATGTACCTAATGCAGAAAATGAATAGGTGGGATTAAGAAGGATGGATGAATCACCCGTTCCGAATTTCCATAGCTGCGAAGCAGGAGAGATATTGTAATTGAAGAAGAATGCTACAGGATCACTCGGACAACTTTTAACTGTTGACGAATTTATGCTTACGGCTGAGTTGAAGCGCACATTGCTTTTAACACGAATAGTATCGGTATAAACACCCGTCTGTCCGCATGAACTGGTAATTGTAAGTGTTACAGGGTAATTCCCGGGCGAAGAATAGAAGTAGGTTGGTTGTGGCTGGGTAGAAATGCCGCCGTCACCAAAAGCCCATGAGTAAGTGACAGCATTCAGGTTTCTCGGATAAAATCTGATCAGGTCGCCGGGGCAGGCCGAAGTACTGGCGTTGAATTTTGCACTTGGCTTCGCATTATTAATTATGACAATATTTTGCTTCACCGTATCATTTTTTCCGGTCGAAGAATTGTAGTAGATGCATCTTAGCAAATATGTATTTGGTGTAGAATATGCATGACCTGGGTTTTGCTGAGTTGAGGTGAATCCGTCTCCGAAGCTCCAATTGGTTTGGCTGGATTCAGGATATATGTAAGCACTCACAATTTCTCCCGGACATGCGGAATCAGCAGAGGTATACAACAGGCTTCCGGCAAATAAGGCTGTTCCGGAAAACATTATTAAAATAAAAACACCTATCCAAAGCGGCTTTAAATTGAAAAAAGTAAATAGCTTATTTCTCATTTTTTATTTGTTAGTTACGTGTAAGCAAATATACTAAACTTCGGACATTTTAAGGTCCTTCGTATTTGTTACAAAATATCAATAGTATAGATGTTGTAAAGAGGTATCCGGAGGTTATCATGCATGGTTGCCTGAATAATTTTGAGAGAATTTGCCGTGTATCAGAAGGATTTGAAAAACAGATTTTTAGTTCTTTAGGATAAGGTGTTTTTCCAAGGTTTATTTGATTATGATATTCCGTTTTTTCAGCTAATTTTGCTATTACAAATACAGCATGATATGAGAACAATTGAGTTTCGTGAAGCTTTACGGGAAGCTATGAGTGAGGAGATGCGCAAAGATGAACGTATATTCCTTATGGGTGAAGAAGTGGCCGAATATAACGGAGCCTACAAGGTAAGTAAAGGCATGCTTGCCGAATTCGGAGAAAAGCGTGTAATAGATACTCCTATTGCGGAACTTGGTTTTACAGGCATTGGTATTGGTGCCGCCATGAACGGACTTCGTCCGATCATTGAATTCATGACATTTAATTTCTCTCTGGTTGCGATTGATCAGGTGATCAATTCAGCCGCTAAAATGATGAGCATGAGCGGGGGACAATTCACAGTTCCTATAGTTTTTCGCGGACCTACTGCTTCGGCAGGTATGCTCAGTTCACAGCATTCACAGGCATTCGATAATTGGTATGCCAACTGCCCTGGTTTAAAAGTTATTGTTCCTTCAAATCCGTATGATGCTAAAGGTCTTTTAAAATCAGCGATCCGCGATAATGATCCTGTGATTTTTATGGAAAGTGAACAAATGTATGGCGAAAAGGGGGAAGTGCCTGAAGGTGAATACCTCATCCCGATAGGTGTTGCCGACATAAAAAGACAGGGTACGGATGTTACAATTGTTTCTTTCGGAAAAATAATGAAAGCTGCTCTTGGTGCCGCTGCAGAATTGGAGAAGGAGGGTATCAATGCCGAAGTGATCGATCTGCGTACCGTTCGACCTATTGATTACAATACGGTTATTGAATCGGTTAAAAAAACAAATCGCCTCGTTATTGTAGAAGAGGCCTGGCCACTTGGGTCTATTGCAACAGAAGTTGCTTTTAAAGTTCAGCGTGATGCGTTTGATTACCTTGATGCACCTGTAAAACGTATCACTTGTGCTGATGTACCTTTGCCTTATGCCCCAACATTGATTGAAGCTTCATTGCCCAATGCCGCCCGCGTTGTAAAAGCAGTTAAAGAGGTGATGTATGTTAATCATTAAAAATTAGTACTTTAGTAAAAACTAAATTTGAGTATAGATGGCCCTGCTGGGTTCAATATTAAAGCGTACCATTGAGATCGGCGGCAAGCTGCCGAAAATAAGGAAGGCTGACGCTTACCGGGTACAAACGAAAACGCTTAAACATTTACTGGCCAAAGCCGAATTTACCGCTTTTGGTGAGCATTATAATTTCACACGTATCCTTGGTTCAAATGATATTATCGGGAGTTTTCAGCAAACAGTTGATACGCACGATTATAATTCCATTTTCAAAAGGTGGTGGTATCGTTCACTGAACGGAGAGCCCTATGTTTGCTGGCCAGACCATATTAAGTATTTCGCCTTAAGTTCGGGTACTTCCGAAGCTTCAAGTAAGCATATTCCCATTACTAAAGAGATGTTGAGGGCGATAAAGAAAACAAGCGTTCTTCAGATCCTTTCGCAATTTCACTACAATCTGCCTAAAGAACATTTCGAACGGGGAATGCTTATGATCGGGGGCAGCACACACCTTAATTACAACGGAACCTATTTTGAAGGCGACCTGAGCGGAATAACCACGGGAAATATTCCATTTTGGTTCCAGCATTTTTACAAGCCAGGCTCGCGTATTTCAAAGGAGCGTGACTGGAACGCCAAGCTGGAAGAGATTATGAAAAACGCCAAGGCCTGGGATATATCGGCTGTATGTGGGGTTCCGGCATGGATACAGATCCTGTTCGAGAAAATAATAAAACATTATAACGTAAACAACATACACGACATCTGGCCCAACCTGGCTATTTATGTTCACGGAGGTGTTCACTTCGAGCCATACAAGAAGGGTTTTGAAAAGTTGTTGGGAAAACCAATAATATATCTTGAAACATACCTGGCATCCGAAGGATTTATTGCCTATCAGAACCGTCCGGATGCTACAGGCATGAAGCTGGTAATGAACAATGGAATTTTTTATGAATTTGTTCCGTTCACGGATGATAATTTTGACGCGGACGGGACAATGAAGCCGAACCCTGTTGCACTTCATGTCGGGCAGGTGCAGGAAGATGTGGAATATGCTATCCTCCTTTCAACCTGCGCAGGGGCCTGGCGCTACCTGATAGGTGATAC
The DNA here is from genome assembly GCA_016183775.1 of Bacteroidota bacterium. Classification (NCBI taxonomy): domain Bacteria; kingdom Pseudomonadati; phylum Bacteroidota; species Bacteroidota bacterium. The sequence continues at coordinate 5,161 of JACPDY010000055.1, read as the reverse complement.
GATCAAATTTACTTCATTGGAACATTATGAGATCAAGATCACCGGCCGCACCAAGCATTTTTTGAGCCTGTGCGGTGAACAATTGTCGCAGGACAATATGAATCAGGCGATCAAAATTGTTTCGGATGAATTGAATATAGATATTAAAGAGTTTTCGGTGGCAGGAATTAATTTCGAGTCTTTGTTCGCGCATCGCTGGTATATTGGCACTGATGAAAAAGTTGACGCGAATGAACTTAAAAAAAAAATCGATGAACAGCTTAAAGTGTTGAACGATGATTACCGTGTGGAGCGGATAGCTGCACTGAAGGAGATCTTTGTTGAAGTGTTGCCTGCTAATGTCTTTTACGATTGGATGCGTAAGATAGGTAAGGAGGGAGGACAAAATAAATTTCCCCGTGTGTTAAAAAAGGAGAAGCTGATCGATTGGGAAAATTATCTTATTCAGAATAATCTGGTTAAACGAAATTAATGACCGAAGCACTCCTTAAAGGAATAGGGCTGGGCTTAATGCTGGCCATGACATTGGGCCCTTCTTTTTTCGCGCTGCTTCAAACCAGTATTAAGAATGGACTTGGTTCCGGCATTACACTTGCATTCGGGATATTTACCAGTGACGTGTTTTATGTGGCGGTGGCCTACCTTGGTGCCACGAGCCTGCTAAGTGATGCGCAAAATAAATTTTATATTGAAATTGCAGGCGGAATATTACTTGTAGTGTTTGGCGCGATCGCTTTATTACAGAAAAAAGAAATAAAGGATAGCGTTGATGTTAAACAGGAAAAACGTTCCGTCACTTTTGTAAAGGGGTTTTTGCTGAATACGTTTAATCCGGCGGTATTTTTTCTTTGGTTCCTTTGGATGAGCATTGTAAGTACCGAATTCAAGTTTTCTTATATAGATATTGTTACCTGTTTCTGCGCGGCTCTTGGAACCATTTTATTAACAGATATACTGAAAGTGGTTATAGCTAATCAATTGCGAAACATAATGACTCCCACCGTTCAACAGTGGGCCAGCCGCATACTCGGGATTATCCTGATCACAATAGGAGTCAATTTAATGTGCCAGGATTGCCTGCTACACTTGTTTTTCACACTGATCGGAAAATAAATAAACAGCCCCCGGAAAATGCGGAGGCTGTTTGTACTATTCTTGTTTGGTTTCACTACTTAATTGTTAATGATTTTGGATGAGACATAGAATTATATTTATAGTTTAGTCCAAAAGTAATAAAAAAAATCTACATGCAAAATATTGGACTATATTTTATTTATAATTGGTATTAAATATCTCTTCACGGGGTTAGATCAATTAAAGACTATCGACAGGTTGGGTTTAGCGTATCAATTGAAGAAAACCTGCCTGATCGTACTGGACCCCGTCAGCCCCCGTTGCTTTTACTATATAATAATATGTTCCATCCGGAGCTTCTTTTCCATTTGATGTACCATCCCATCCGCCGTTAATATCATTCCACCCATACATTTTCAGGCCCCAGCGGTCGTAAACCAAAGCATCAAAAGCGATGATGCATTTCCCCCTGATCCTGAATATGTCATTTCTTGTATCTCCGTTCGGAGTAAAAACATTGGGAATAAGGAATAACATACATTTCTCTTTAATAAAAATGTCATATTTCGCCGTATCAATACAACCCAAAGAATCGCGTGCTACCAATATTACCGTATAGGTGCCAGCATAAGGATAAAGATGTGTCGGATCAGTAAGTGCACTTTGAGTAGTATCCCCAAAATACCATTCAAAGGAATTAGCCCCAATGCTTGTGTTTGTGAAGTTAACAGTTACCGGCTGGGTGCCTGTTGTAGGATCCGGTGTAAATCCTGCTGTTAGAGTGCTCTTAATGCCAACTGTTGCTGTGGCGGTGCTTGAACATCCGTTTGCATCAGTTACTGTTACAATATAAGTTGTCGGGTTTAAGCCGGTGATGATGCTTAAACCTGAAGTTCCATTGCTCCATGAATAGGTCAGAGGATCTGTTCCGCCTATAACGGAAACCGTGACCGTACCATTGTTATTTCCTTTGCAAACTACATCAGTAGCATTTGCTATGGCAACTACGGAAGATGTACCTGCAATCACAACAGTGGTGACTGCTGTACATCCTTTAGCATCAGTTGTGGTCACTGTATACGTACCGGCGGCTAAATTTGAAATCGTGGCGTTTGTCGCACCTCCTGCTGACCATAAAAAGGTGTAAGCGGGTGTTCCGCCAACAGATGATACGGTAGCGGTCCCATTGGTCTGATCACAAGTTGCTGATGTACCGGATGCTGTTGGTAAAACCGATGTGGGTTGGTTAATAGTAACAATTGTAGTTGAACTGCAGCCGGCCCCATCAATAACGGTTACTGTATAATTTCCCTGGACAAGGCCGTTAATGGTTTGTCCGGCTGAACCATTGCTCCATGAATAGGTAAAGCCAGGCGTTCCACCTGTAATTGAGGCAGTAGCTGTGCCATCATTACTGTTGTTGCAACTTACGTCCGTTGAAACTGCAGTGACGGTTCCCGCGACTGTGGTGCCAACAATAGTTGTAGTCGTTGCGGTGCACCCATTGGCGTCAGTTGTCGTTACTGTATAAGTACCGCTTGATAAATTTGAGACGGTCGCGGAAGTTGCTCCCCCTGGCGACCAAAGGTAACTATATCCTGAAGTGCCGCCGGTAGTGGTTGCTGTTGCAGTTCCAATAGGCAAACTACAACCGCCGGGAGTAGTTGATGTGGATATGGCTAAAGCTGAAGGTTGATTTACAGTAACCACTGAAGTTGAGGTGCAGGCACCTCCATCTTTCACAGTTACAGTATAGGTGCCTTGCCCAAGTCCATTTGTGGTTTGCGCGCTTGATCCATTGCTCCAGGAATATGTATATGCAGGTGATCCACCTGAAATGGTGGCTGAAACAATACCATCAGAGCCTCCGTTACAACTTACATTTACAGCTGTTGTTGTAACAATGCCCGCTACGCTATCCACGAAAACCGTAGTGGATGAAACGCAACCATTGCCATCAGTTGCAGTTACAGTATAGTTTCCGGGAATTAAATTTGAAATAGTAGCAGAAGTTGCCCCGCCTACCGACCATACATAAGAATAACCAGGTATGCCGCCGGTTGCAGATATACTGGCAGTACCGTTGTTTGATCCGCAGTCGGCCGGTGTGGACGAACCGGTTAAAACAGCAGGGTTGTTAATAGTAACAGTAACGGTACTTGTTTTAGTGGCTCCGGTACTATCGGTAGCAGTAACAGAATATGTAGTTGTGACATTGGGGCATGCATTAAAGGTATCTCCTGTTGTTCCCCCGGGGTTCCATGAATATGTGTACGGCGGTGTGCCAATGCTTGCCACCGCGGTCAAATTCAGACAGCTGCCCGGACAAACAGCTCCTCCCGTTACACTTACCTGTATACATGAACTTACAGTTACTGTTATGGTTTCTGTTGAAGAACAACTGCTGCCATTGGTAACAGTTACAGTATATATTGTTGTTGCGGTCGGACTAACAGATTGTGTCGGGCTGGAACCTAATCCGTTTGACCAGGAGTATGTATATGGACCAGCGCCGGTTCCGGTGACGGAAATGTTAGCAGTAGCTCCTGGGCAAATGCTTGCGTCGCTGCTTGTTAATGTTGGAATCGCTTTTAGCGGAATTGTCATATTTACAGGGCATCCTGAATAGGAGATCATATTTACAGTATAGTTGGTTCCAGGTACAGGATTGTCAATTGTAACGCATTGCGTAGTAGGGGAACCGGTCAGGCCAGGTTGTCCTGCCGGCCACGAATAAGACATATAACCTGAAGGGGCACATATTTGAATACTTGCCGCACCAACACAAAATTCCGGATTGGTTATGGTCATGGGAATACAATAGGTATCAAAGTAAGCATAAGCAAAGTGACTGCCGTAGTATGTCCCTGAATCTGCAGGGCAGCAAGTGGCATTTCCTCCTCCTTCGCAATCACGCACCCTGAAAGTAACACAAACAGTTTGGCCGATGTATCCACTCAGGTCGGTTACCACATCGACCCATGGGGTAAAGGCGATACCATCTCCGGTACTGATATCTAAATTGCTTCCTACATAATAGAAAGGTGAAACACCATCTTTTGGATAATGGGAATAACGTGCGCATGGGAGTGTATCGCCATTGGATTGTTTGGTGATAATTACATCAAACAAAGGCTGCAGCTCAGCAGGATGGGAAGGTGCGTCAAGCACAACGGCATATTTATATCCGAATCCGGCATTAGATGAATTTACAGTAAAGCAGTAACTGGCAGAAGCCGCAGCAGCATGAAGTTGCTGATTGGTAACTCCATTAACTGTTCCTGGTTCACCTTCCGCAGTTCCGTATGAACCGATCCGGAATGAATTGTTTCCTCCCCCGGGAGCTACAACAGGAAGGAATGATACGAACCCGTCTCTGCCGGTGCCGGATGTAACCTGATATAGATTAGCAGGCTTACTTGCATTATACAGATCCCATGTAAAAACAGAGCCCGGTGCAGTTGCAAGGTGATAGCTTCCCCAGTTTCCGGTCCAGCCATTTGATGTGCCTCCTTCAAATGACATATCAGCTCCGCAAACGGGTTTTGTTGCTTCGGCAGGTTCAGAATAAATACATAAGCGTCCCTGGCTCATTCCGGTTGAACTTTTTACTATAACATAATATTGTTTACCAGGAACTGTGACCATATTGCCCCAGTTTGGATTGTTTTTAGCTCCAGTATTACTGTTACAAAAAATTTCCGTCATTGAAGCACCGCAGGGGCCTTCAAAAACTTCAATTGAAGCGCCAATTTCATCTTTTCCCCATAGGAACAAGTCTGTACTTGTACCGGTTGCTGTAAATTTTCCCCACCACCAGTTGCTCATGTTTGAACAAGGTGTTGCAGGAGCCGTTATGGTGTTATCGGTAACCACATTGTTATAGTTTGAAAAGCAATCAAGGTTTTTGTGATCTAGCAGTAATCCTGTTATTTAATCTGCATTCTCTTAGTAACACTTCTCCAAACATTTTTTACAGTATTTATTTGGGCATAATGAGTTTTGGAATAAATTATTTAAATCTTCTTAAAACGTTTAACAATTATCACATGACCGTTTCAACTTGCATTCAACGCAAATTCCTTAT
>JACPDY010000054.1 GCA_016183775.1 Bacteroidota bacterium | reverse complement strand
CAGTGAATATAATAAGTGGCACCAGCCCATATATTTATAGCTGGAGCAACGGACAAACAACACAAACGGCCACCGGGTTAAATGCAAGTGTATACACAGTAACCGTAACTGATAATACAGGATGCACCTCCATACGAACGACTGAAATATTTAATAATACAGGTAACGTAAGTATAAATACTGCACTGCAAAATATACTATGTCCGGGAGGTAATACCGGCAGTTCCACCGCCACTGGTACAGGTGGTACAGGCCCATATATTTATAGCTGGATTAATGGTCAAAGCAACGCAAATGCTACTGGTTTAAAAACCGGAACCTACATAGTAACGGCAACTGATGTCAATGGATGTTCAAACGCTGTAACAATAGTAATTACAGAACCACAGTTCTCTGCACAGGCAATTCAAAATCAAAAATCCACATGTGGGGGAGCAACCGGTAAAGCAACTGCATTGGTTCAGCCATTTCCTCCGGCCCCAAGTACAGGACCCTATACCTATATATGGAGTAATGGTCAAAATACCGTATCTGCTACAGGGCTTTCGGCAGGAGGTTATACAGTTACAGTCACAAATGCCAGTGGTTGCACTTCAACCGCAATAGCCATTATTGGGAATTCCAATGGCCCGAATTTGTCCGTTACAAACAATTGCAGCAGTTCAAAAGTAACTGCATTTGGAGGAACATTACCATATACTTATTTATGGAACAACGGGCAAACAACACAAACTGCTACAAATATAAAAGCCGGTGATTATGTAATTGTAAGTGATGCGAGTGGTTGTTATAATGTAATAGCCCCTGTACTAAACCCAATAACGATAACTGTGACAAGCGCGGCATCATCATGCGGCAGTAATAATGGCAGTGCCGCAGCCGGGGCAAGCGGTATAAATAGCTGGCCATACACCTATTTGTGGAATAATGCTCAAACAACACAAATAGCCACTAATCTTGCTGCGGGAACATATACAGTAACTGTCACAGGAAGCAATGGTTGTACAGAAACAGGAACTGTTACCGTAGCATCGGATAATTGTACAGTTTGTTCTCTAACCGCCAAAACTAATATTAATACAAATGTTAGCTGTAACGGAGGCGGTAACGGCAGCGCAACAGTATTAATAAACAATGGCAGTGGTGGTCCTTATATCTATAGTTGGAGCAATGGGAATAGTGGTACAGCAACGGGCACAAGTATTCTTGTTACTGGTTTGCAGGCGGCAACTTATACAGTAACTATTTCAGAGGGGGTATGTACATCCACTTCCACTGTATCAATAATTTCACCTCCGCCATTATCGGGCCAATTTACCAGAGGCATAGCCAACTGCAGTGCATGCGGCTGCAAGGAATGGTTAATGATAAATGCAATCGGCGGTACAAGTCCTTATAGCTACTCCTGGCCTGATGGATATATGAGCAGATACAAAAATCAACTATGCACGGGGACTTACATGATAAATATTAAAGACAAAAACGGGTGCAGTGTAAATGTTAGTCTTACTGTACCTTAAACCGGCTTGTCATGAAAAAATTTCACAACTTGATTATCGCACTGCTTTTTGTAGTCAACCTATATGCCAATGGCAATGGTAGCAATAAATCTGACCCAACCCTAAAAACACAGGCAAAGCAATGGATGCAAAGTCAATCTGTTCAGTTTATAGAAAACAAAGGGCAGATGACGGACATGGAAGGCAAGCCCGTTCCCTTTGTACTTTTTAAAGCTGAAGCGCCGGGGGTAAACCTTTTCATTACTGAAAAGGGTTTAACCTACATGTTTTTTGAAATGGATGAAGAACATGAAAAGGTAAGAGAAGATCGTAATATTCAAGCTTATGCTTCCCTGGAGAATATGGAAGATGCGGATAAAGAAATAAAATGGTCCCGCATTGATATGGAACTTACCGGGGCCAGCATTAAAAAAGAGAACATTATAACAGAAGGCAAATCAACCAACTTTAATCAATATTTTTTAGGCCACTGCCCCGATGGAATAACAGATGTTCACAGCTACGAGAAAGTAACTATTAAGGAAATTTACCCCGGGATAGATTGGGTGTTTTATAACTCAAACAAAACAGGATTCAAGTATGACTTTGTGGTGCATCCCGGCGCTAACCACAATAACATAAAGCTTCTATACCGCTCCGAAAAAAAATTAGGTATTGACAACAAAGGCAACATACAAATAAAATCCCCATACGGAACCTTAACCGAACAAGCCCCCGTAAGTTATTTGGAAGAAACAAAAGAAAATATCCCAACAATTTTTGCCGAAAAAAAAATTAAGTCCTGCAATCCTAACGGAAATGATGAAGGGTATGAAACAGAAGTTTCATTTAAACTTGAACTAGGAGCGTTGAATCTTGAACTCGAAACTTTAATTATTGATCCTCAATTAGTATGGGCTACACTTTATGGGGGAAGTGGTGTTGACGGATTTTGTAATATGGATTGTGATAATAATGGAAATCTATTTGTTACTGGATATACTTCTTCCACTAATTTTCCTACGCAAACATGGGGGGGCGCATATTTTAATGGCTTTTTAGGAATATCTCCAAGTATCATTTTTATTCTCCAATTTTCCAATGTCGGTGTATTAACATGGGCTACTTATTATGGGGGAACTAATGATATTTACGCAGTATCGAAAAGCATAAAAACAGATGCAGCGGGCAATATTTTTGTAGCGGGCGTTACAGCTGCTACTGATTTTCCCACGCAGCCAGGAACCGGAAGTTTTACGGGTGCATACTACGACAATACATTACCTGCTAACGGCAGGGCTGGTTTTATACTTCGCTTTTCCAATGCAGGAGTTCGTACCTGGGCTACCCTTATTGATTATGCCAGCTTTTTGGATATGGTCCTTGACATTAATGGAAATATCTACCTGGCAGGAAGTGCCGGTGCAGGATGTCCTTTAAAGCCATGGGGGGGTGCTTACTTTGATGCCAGTATAGGAGGATTAGTCGACTGTTATATCCTTCGATTTTCCAATAAAGGAATGCTCACATGGGCCACCTACTATGGTGGAAGTATTCTTAATAATAACCCCAACGGTACATTCGAATTTGCGTCAAACATTACAACAGACGCTACCGGGAATATTTATGTTGTCGGGCAAACAAATACTATAGATTTCCCAACTCAATCCGGAATAGGTGCATTTACCGGAGCATATTATGATAATACACAAGCAGGATCCTTGGATATATTTATTATCCGATTTTCCAACAAAGGTGCCCGTACCTGGGCAACTTTATATGGAGGGAGTAGTGGGTTTTTGGGAAGGGATCATCCGTCAGGCCTCAGAGTAGATGTTACCGGAAATATTTATGTTACAGGTGTAACAGATGCTTCTGACTTTCCTACTCAGTCCTGGGGTAGCGCCTATTTTAGCGGTTACAAAGGTGCGTCAGATGCATT
>JACPDY010000053.1 GCA_016183775.1 Bacteroidota bacterium | reverse complement strand
CTGGGATAATTCCTTCACACTCTCTTTGATGTGTATTGTTTTTGCGAATGACATATTGTTATATTTATAGTTTAGTCCAAAAATAATAAAAAAAATCTATTCTGCAAATATTGGACTGAATTTTATTTATAATTGGTATAATTGTAATTATAAGTTGCCCGGAAGTAATACAACTGTCCCCGTTTTCATAAAATTTCGAGATTGTGAATTGGTGTTTTTCTGAGGTAATGCGGGGAAGACCAAACCCGATAAAGAATGAGTTTCTTTTTAAGGTGCCGTCACACTGATATTTACACTGCACCCGTTCTTGTCTTTAATATTTATTATTTGTGTACCGGGACAGAGTTTATTTTTGTACCTGCTCACATATCCGTCGGGCCATGAGTAGGTGTATGGACTTGTGCCTCCTGTTCCGGTTATCATTAACCATTCTTTACAGCCGCAATCCACACAATTTGCAGTGCCTTTGGTAAAATGTCCGCTCAAAGCCGGAGGTGAAATTATTGTAACTGTGGAAGTCGTAGTACAGCCTTTGGAATCAGTAACTGTTAATGTATAAATGCCTTGAAGCAATCCGGTTGCTGTTTGAGTTGTTTGGCTGTTACTCCAGTTATAAATATAACCGGGTGTTCCGCCGCCGGCTGCAGCAGTTGCAGTTGTTGTGCCGCCGGAGCAATTGATGGTTCCAGCGGAAATGCTTGCGGTTGTTGCGCTTGGCTGTGTGATAGTTACGTTACTAGTATTGGTGCATCCTTTGTTATCTGTAACGGTAACAGAATAATTTCCCTGTGATAGTCCGGTTGCTGTTGTTGTTGTTTGTCCGGAAAAACTCCAGCTGTAAGTGTATACAGGTGTTCCGCCTCCGCCCGTAACTGTAGCGGTAGTGCTGCCGCCAAAGCAATTAATAGTACCGGCAGAAATGCCTGAAGTCAGAACAGCGGGTTGTGTTATATTTATGGAACTGGTTTTTGTACACCCTTTATTGTCCGTTACAGTTACAGTATAGTTGCCTTGTAAAAGTCCTGAGGCGGTGGCGGCTGTTTGCCCGGGAGCGCTCCAGTTATAAGTGTATACAGGAGTTCCGCCTCCTGCGGTAACTGTTGCTGTAGTGGTTCCTCCGGCACAATTGATCGCTCCTGAAGTAATACCTGAAGTTAATGCGGCGGGTTGGGTGATGCTTGCTGTAGCAGTATTCGTACATCCTTTATTATCAGTTACAGTCACAGTATAGGTGCCTTGTGCAAGTCCGGTTGATGTAGCTGTAGTTTGTGCGGGGGCACTCCATAAATACGTATAGGGTGATGTACCGCTTGTGGGAGTAGCATTGATACTTCCGTTAGTGCCTCCGTTACAGTTAATGTTCGAAGGGGTAGTGGTAACATTTACTGCAGGATCAACAATTACAGTCGCTGTTGTTGTGGCTGTGTTTCCTCCGGCATCGGTGATCTTTACAGTGTATGTAGTTGTTGAACCCGGACAGGGATTAATATTTTGAGTTGTGGCACTGGTATTCCAGGAATATGTGTAAGGGCTTGAACCTCCGGAAGGAGTCGATGTTACAGTTGCGCATGCACCCGGACAAATACGCGATGCATTAGCCAGAACCGTTGGGCCGCTACAGGACAGAATGGTTACTTTAATGGTTTCTGTGGAAGAGCATCCGCTGCTATTGGAAACAGTGACAGTATATGTAGTGGTTGAAATTGGTGCAACAGTTACATTAGAAGAACTGCCCAGTCCATGTGACCAGTTGTATGTATATGGAGGAGAAACCGGATTGCTAACGGTCACATTTAACGGGATATTAACTCCGCCGGGACCACACAAAGTAGTGTCGGTGGTTTTTGTAACCGGAATATTATTGATTTTTATTGTTGCTGTTGTGGGGCAGCCATTTACCGAAACCATATTAACTGTATAAGTAGTGCCGGCCAAAGGACTGGTAATAGTAACGCATCGTGTTGTTGGTGATCCGGGCAGTCCGGATTGGCCGGCCGGCCAGGAATAACTTTGATAGCCCACAGGTGCGCAGATCTGGATGCTTCCGGCCCCCGCACAAAATTCCGGGGAAGAAATGGTCATCGGAACACAGTAAGTGTCAATATAGGAATAGGCCCAATGTCCTCCTGCCTGAGGATCCACATACTGTCCTGCGGACAGACCGGTTCCGCCTCCCGCGCAATCGCGTACCCTGAATGTCGCTCTTACGGTTTGTCCTACATATCCGCTCAGGTCGGTCAGCACATCTGTCCAGGGGGTAAAACAAAACTGAAGTTGACTCGTAATATCTGTATTGCTGCCTACATAATTGAATGGAGAAACCCCGTCATTAGGTATGTGTGAGTAATTTCCGCATGGAATAATAGCGTTTCCGCTGTTGGGCAATGTTAATTTTACATCAAACATGTTTTGAATTTCCAGTTGATGCCCTGCATTATCCATTACAGTAGCGTACTTATAACCAAATCCGGCATTTGCCGCGCTTACAACGAAATCAAATGACATTGATTCGCTTGCAGACTGGTTTGTCCCTGTTTGTCCGGGTACGGTAAGAGTGTATCCGGCGCCCACATTATCTCCTAATCGAAATGAATAATTGCCTCCACCCGGTGCTACAACCGGTATCATACCTCCAACAATGGGATCAACACCTGTACCTGAAGTAACAGCAAATTTGGCAGAAGGGGCTGTGCCGATAGTTGGATATGTGTAGGTCCATGTAGTTCCCGGAGCACTAACAAGGTGGTAGGCACCTGATTGAAGTACCCACCCGGCTCCGACGCCGTCTTCAAAAGACATTGGTGTTGTACAATATGGTTTGGTTGGTTCCGGAGGTTGAGAATAAATACACAGGCGGCCAAAATCCATTAAGCCCATTGATTTTACAATTACATAGTACTGTTTTCCTATTACGGTGTTCATGCTTCCCCAATTCGGCTGATCTTTCAGCCCGGTATTGTTGTTGCAAAACACGGAGGTCATTGCTCCGCTACAAGGTCCTTCTAAAACTTCTATGGAAGCGTTGGTTTCATCTTTTCCCCACAGATACAATTCGGTTTTAGTGTCGATTGCGGTAAATGTACCTATCCACCATTCATCGAATATTGCGCCGGGCGCACATGGTGTTGGAGGTGCGGGAGCGACTTTGTTTGTATTTGCATTCGCATAGTTTCCTGCTGCGAAGCAATCCACATTTTTCGTTTTCACGGTAAGTGCGACAGGTATTGCATCGCACAAAGGTGAATATGGTTTTCCCGGTTGGGGATTGGGGTAAACGCAGATCGTTCCGTTACTGCGCTGTAAGCGAACCCAGTATTGGGTTCCATTGGTAGTAGCAATAGTTACCGCTTGCGACATGGTTGAAATAGGACTGTTTGTATGGCACGAAACCAGGTTCATGCTTGCTCCGCAGGTTCCGCTATAAACCATTAAAACAGCATCATCCTGACTGGCTCCGGATAATTTCACGATCAATTCCTGCCCATTACCGGTAAATGTACCCCACCACTCTTCATCATCGCTGGCAACTCCGCCGCAGCCAACAGGCGTTACTCCGCTTGGCTTGCTGTTGTTAAGACTTGTTGCTGTTACAGATGAGCCGCATGCTGAGGTACTTATTGAAATGTTGACCGGGTTGGGCAAAGAGCCTGAAGTGTTCACTGTTACAGGATCACAAACAGATGAATAAGGATTCCCATTGGTTTTGTATGCGCAAACATTTCCAAGCATGGTGCTATTCCCGGATTGTTTTACGACCGCGATCTTGTATACATGTCCGCTGATTGTATTAATATCTATTATGTGAGGCTGATTATCATCCGGAAATGTCGCGCATTGCGAAGCCGAGATACTCGCACCGCAGGTCATATTATCAAAGACCAGAAATTGCGAGGCCTGATCCTGTCCATAGATTTTAAACCTTATTGTGGAACCATCACCGGTAAAGGAATACCATCTGGGATTGTGGTCTTTGGTGACGCCACAGGTATTTGTAACCGTCGTAATGGCCGGGGTTTCGGCGTCAAAATCAGTGGCATTCAGCGAACCAAAGCTCAGTGAATTACAAGTGGCATCATTCGCGCCAATGGTAAGTGGGATCGGACTGCTGCATGTCTGCCCCGTTGTTTTGTTACATGTAAAAACAAGTATCAGTGCAATAACAGGGATGTAGCAATGATTTATTTTAAACCTATTTAAGTAATAATTCATTGGTCTCATTCGTTAGTTGAAACTATACACTTTCAGTTGCAAGACTTTCAGTTTCTAAAAACATTATTTTCTCTGTGGCTCTCTGTGACTACTCCTTTTTCTCTGTGTAATTTTTTTGTTACACAGAGTTTCACAGAGGAGACACAGAGAACCACAGAGCATTTTTATTTAGTATTGCGGAAAGAATTTCATTCTTTCTTTATCTCAACCTATGGACTTTCTGCCCATAGTGGTTTAGTTATTATTTTATTTCGCTGAGCTCGCGATCCGCCAGGGTAATATTGGCGGTTGCTTCAGCAAGAATAGTTTCAATTTTTTTTGTTTCAGACATTACTTCGGCTGCAGCCGGTTTAACTTCATCAAATTCATTTGTTGAAATGATCTTATTTGCTTTATGTATGGCCCAACTCGTTTTGTTTTGGATATCCATAAGATCACTTGCAATTGAATTAAGGAACTTCCCATGTTTTTTGTTGTTGTCGGATGTTAAGAGGGGTTCAAAATTCGTTTGTGCGTTCGTTATTGTTGCTTTCATTTCTTCCAGGAGTAACAGTGCTTGTTTAGCTGAGATCTTACCTTCATTAAGGTTATCTGCATTGTACGACCGTTCGGCATACCGATAAGTTTGATCGGCTTTGCCTTTTATAGTATTTATATTCGTTGTAATGTTTACAAAAGAAATATTATTATTTTTTGTTTGTCCGGAGAGATTAATAGGCGAAATTAGTGCAATGAAAAGTAGTATAAATAAGTTCCTGAAAAATATACTAAAGAGGTGGACTGTTTTCATTTTTTGTAAGAGAAAAGGCTTAAAATTAAAGTATACGTTTTAACTTAACAATAGTTACGTAATTGATGGAAATCATCTACATATTTGATATTTTAATTATATAAAAAGGAAATGTCTACACAAAAAGTCCCTAATATTGTTTTCCTATTCATCTGTTTATTAACCTGACTACCACTTAAATTCAAATAATTTTTGGATTTCCTCCTAAAAATAGGCTAATTTAAATTGAAACAAAAACCGTTTTCAATTGAAAATTATGATTCAGTCTTATTAATTTATATGTGCAAAATAATAGCAGGGGAGATCTGAAGTATAAAATATATGTCCAAATCACTATGTTTACAAGTGTTTAAGAGATGAAGGATGCCGAAATGCGCAGGGGGAGTTGGATAATGTTAAAATATATTCATTTCAAAATTCTATTTCAAAATAGCATTAAATAGGATAAAGTCAGGAAGGTTATTTACATAAAAAAATAATCAAATTATTGATTTATAGACTATTGCGTTTTTAAAAAGTAATTACAGGGGCGTTCAATAAGGAGGATTAATATTTTTTCAATTCCAGCTTTTCCCCGTCAAAAACAGCGTAAGAAAAATAACGCACCCAATCTCCGAGGTTAATATAGCGGCTTTTTTCACTCAGTCTTATATCGAGCGGTAAGTGGCGGTGCCCGAATAAAAAATAATCGAAATGTTCCTTGTGTAATATTTCTTTACAATAGATCACCAGCCATTCTTTATCTTCTCCCAAAAATTTTTCATCTTCAGTAATATTTGCAAGACGGCTTGTGCTTGAAAAGTAATTGGCGACAGCGAACGCAAAATTAGGGTGAAGCCTGGCGAAGAGCCACTGGCAAACTTTATTGGCAAATACTTTTTTAATGAACTTATAACCACGGTCGCCCGGACCTAGGCCGTCGCCATGACCGAGGTAAAATTTTTTTCCATTGTATTCACGTTGTATCACGTCTCTGCATACAACTACATTCAGTTCTTTCGGAAGGTAGTCAAACAGCCACATGTCGTGATTGCCGGTGAACAGGTTGATTTTAATACCGGCATCCGTAAGCTCTGCCAGTTTGCCTAATAAGCGTATATAACCTTTAGGCACTACACTTTTATATTCGAACCAGAAATCAAACAGGTCACCCATCAAATATATTTCACCGGCATCGTCTTTTATTTCATTCAGCCATTGCACGAGTTTTTTTTCACGCACAAGGCTGGCTTCATAATTGGGAATGCCTAAATGAAAATCCGATGCGAAATATATTTTTTTCATCCTCGTTCTGTACACTCCCTGCTATTTATAGAGAGAGCCATCTTTGTTCAGATCTTAAAGTTCTTTATAAAGGTAATCGGATTCAGCAAATTGATGTTCAATGTGAAGCGAATTCGCTCGCTATATTTTATATTATTCACATCAAATGTGGTTTTGAAATCGTCGCAGAGTACAAGAGGAAAGTAGATCTCGCAAACATTTTTTATGATACTCAGATCAATGCCCGCATCATATAAAACGGTATTATTTAACCGTGCATCATCGGCTGTTATACCAATATCCCCGTATAAACGAATGGGCAGTATGCCTGGAATTGAAGATTTAATATTTACTGTTGTCAGCCATTGTACGGTCTGACCTACAAAAGCAAGTGTTTTAAATCCTCCATCCCGTTCAACAAATTGCTGTGACAATAGCCCGGAGCCTTCAGTGCGGCCCGGGAAAATATGATCATACATATAGTCCTGTGAACCGGTCCATCCGCTGGTTCTGAAGCGGTATAGGCCGGCATTCGGACTTGAGTTATCAAGAAAGGAGCCCGCGAAAAAACGCAAATCGATGCTTTTGTTTTTGCCTTTCAATGTTATTTCATATTTCGCTTCTATAGATGTTTTAATGAAATCAATAGATTGCTGCAGATCTATGATCAGAGAGAAAGGATTTATAACTCTTGTATTTTCACGGGTAAATAGTACCTGGTTTATCGTGTAACTTTCATTATCAGGACTATATATGGGCGGCGAGAATTTGTGATCAGCTGTATACGTATCTATGAATATATTTACGCTACGGAGTTTGATCGATTGTTTGATCGGATTTCTCGACGATCTGTTCCTAAAAATAAATTCTATTTGTGGGGCAACTTTATTGAAATTCAGAGTGAATGGATGATCGGAATACGCGAATCGTGCGGCATTGGCACCAATACTTATTCTCTGAACTAATTTATCCGGATAAAAATTAGCATACATACTTCCATAACCCGCCAGCTCCCGGTTCCCGAATCCATACATAGGCAGCAGTGCATATTCAAATCGCTTTTCGGGAACTGTAATGTTGTAAAATGCCACTCCCAGCATCGACTTGTTGTAATTATTCCAGCCCATTACAGGAGTGAAGAACATTTGTGTTTTGTCAGGGTTGTCGAGACTTACAAAGAGCTGCGGCTTCAATGGTTCGGTTTTTTTGAACAGGCCGTGTGTACGAATAGTATTGTTGTTCCTGTTTATTTCGGGCATGTTCTCGGAAAAATCAATTTTGAATGCATCGAATTTGCCCGGAGGAAATCCTACTGTTTGTTCACCCGTGAATCCATCGTACCATACCTGCGCTCTTAATTTACCATCAATGATGCCGCAAATAGATACGGGAGACTTTATCTCTCCTGTATTTTTCAATACAATGTCAAATGAACCATTGTTCAGCTGTTTGTATGACATTATTTTATAATCGAGTTTCTTTGTTGTTTTTATAAGATCTTCAAAGAACCAGCCAAGTTCTTTCCCGCTTACTTCTTCAAGAATTTTTTTGAGATCGTTTGGTTGAGGGTGTCGGAATTTCCAGGTTTCAAAATATTGCTGCATGGCTTTGTCCATCACATCTTCTCCCAGGTAAGCCATCAGGTAATTAAATGCCATCCCGGTTTTGGAATAAACATCGCCGGCATAATTGATCTTCGAATATTGTTCTGCAGGTTGATCGCATGGCTCATCAAGTTTTACGGTCGCGGAGAATGCATAGATCAGATATCCTTCATGTTTACGGGGATAGCGGGAAAGGTCAAGCAGGTCGTGTTTCGGTTTGCCCTCCGAGGTAATCGTCGCGTCCGGATATTTTTTCTGCATATATCGGGATTCATTGAATGTGTTTATCCCTTCATCCATCCAGGCATGCATACGTTCATTGCTTCCGAGTATTCCGTAGAACCAGTTGTGTCCTACCTCATGGGTGATCACATTATCGAGTGCAAACGCACTTCGTGTTTCTCCTATAATGGTGATGGTGGGATATTCCATCCCTCCCCCCGCGCTCAAAGCTCCGTCAACCGCGGTGCAATTGTTATATGGATAGTCGCCGTTCCAGAGTGAATAGTGGTATAAAGCATCGTTGATATATTGTGTGGCATTCTTCCATGTGCGGGCCTCTGAGTTTGTAAACAAGGCCCAGGTAGTTACTTTACGATGTGTATGAGGCAGGTCCACTTCGCTTTTCATAACATTATAACGCTTGTCGCAAAACCATGCGAAATCATGAATGTTGTTCTGTTTGTAATGAATTGTCTTTACCTGTGCATCTGACTTTGGGAATGAATCTGTTTCCGGAAATTTTTCATAAGCAAGCGCGTCCATTGCCTTTTTATTCATCCAGTGTTTTTCTTCTTCATCCTGCAGATCACCGGTTGCGCCCACCACGTAATTCCCGGGAACGCTGATGGCGACATCAAAAGAACCGAACTCGGAATAAAACTCTCCCTGGTCGAGATACGGCATAGGGTGCCAGCCGTCTTTGTCATATACAGCCGGTTTCGGATACCATTGTGTAATTTGATATTGCTGCCCCTCATGACCCATGCGTGAAAACATTCCGTTGGGTATCTTCACATGAAAAGGAGTTGTGATCGTAATCTTTTCACCGGGCTTCAACCTATCCTGTAATATCAATTTGCCAATATCGATCATCTGCGGATCGGGGATAAGCAAGGCTGAATTTCCGTTGATCCTGAAATCCAATTGATCTATATAGCCTTTGTCTTCTTCTTTTGAAAAATAAAAGGCCGTACTTCCATTCTCCAGCAATTGTCTGGCCAGCGCTGTATTTAAATTTTTGTAGGCATTGGGCCAGAGGTGAAAATAGATATAACTTAATTCATCCGGCGAATTGTTAATGTATTCAATAGTTTCAAACGCGGTAAGTTCGTGCTTTACATCGTCCAGCTTCACATCAATTTTATAATTGACCTCCTGCTGGAAATAGGCCTGGGAGTAGGAGTGAGGTATTATAAAAAATAGCAGGAGATAACCTGCGCACTTTAACCTGCCGGATCTGTTTTGCATGAACAAAGTGATGATCTATTTTATCAGTGTTTCTAATTTTTCCGCCAGGCCTTCCGAGCGTAACTCTTTAGCAAGAATTTTCCCCTCTTTATCCAATAAATACGTTTGCGGTATGCTTGTTATTCCGTATGCCTTTGCCGCTGCCGATTGCCATCCGCCCAGGTCGCTTACATGGTTCCAGTGCAGGTTGTCATTCTTAATGGCTTCTGTCCAACTTTCTTTTTTCTCATCCAAGGATACGCTGAAAATTTCCAATCCCTTTGAGTGATATTTATCATACAATTTTACCATAGCCGGACTTTCGGCTCTGCAAGGCTTGCACCAGGACGCCCAGAAATCGACGATAACATATTTACCCTTTAGCGAAGACAGAGCCAGCGGCTGTCCTTCCGGTGTCGGGAAAGAAATTTCAGGGGCCATAGCGCCGACCGCTGTTTTTAACATGCTTTCTACGCCCGCATGAAAAGCCTGTACCTGCGCTGATCCGGGATATTTTTTCATCAATGCTTCATCAACAAGTTTAAAGTAGCTTAAGTTTCCATCCTCGCTGTATTCGGGAGTGAGCTGTTGAAGGGCTACAATTGCTACCAACGATGCAGGATTTTTATTGATCACATCGTGTAAATAGTCGTTCAACCCTTTTGATTCCGTTGTGTAGGCCAGCTCGGCTTCTTTGTTAAACTGTTCCAGTTTGGCTTTGTCTCCTTTATTAAGATTGGCATACGCTTCAAATGCGCGTAAGATCGAATCACATTTCTGAAAACTTTTTTTGGAGGTTTCGTTGACTACCCAGAATAATTCGGAATCGGGTGAGCCTTTAACACGGAATGTATTTCCAAGGTCGTGTGCGTCGCCTGTCAGTTCCACTTTCTGTGTTGAATCGAGTATCAGCATCGCGAAATTGGCATCTGTTATGCGCAGGCGATAAAAACCTAATGAAGGATTCGCGTTCAAAAAGGAAAATTCTCCGTTTTCGTCCAGGGCGGCTGTATCTGTTACATGAACACCCTGCGCGGTCATTTCTTCAAGAAAGAGCTGCTCGCCGCCTGAGTTTTCGAGTTTGCCTTTCAGTTCAAATCCTGAGGTTTTTGCTTCCTGTTCTTTATTGTTTTGGCATGCCGCAAGAAGTATAATTGCAGAGAAAAAAAAGATTGTTTTTTGCATAATTCAATATTTATAGTTTAATTGCCCTCTCACCAGCCTGTCCTGAGTTTGACGAAGGAGGGATAGTTAGAGAGCGGCTATTCCTCCAATGCCTTTTTCATCAATTCATTCGCCACTTTCGGGTCGGCTTTTCCTTTCGATAGTTTCATCAGCTCGCCCATAAACAAGCCAATTACTCCAATCTTCCCGTTCTTGTATTCGGTTACTTTTTCAGGGTATTTAGCGACAGCCTGCTTTACCAGTTCCATCAAAGCATCCTGGTTACTTTCCTGAACTAAATTATTTTCTTCTGCGATCTGCAGAGGTGTTTTCGTTTTCTCGGCAAGCATCTTGGGGAAAACGGTTTGCGACGCAACGGTGTTACTCACTTTGCCTTCATCAACTAATTTAATAAGCAGTGCAAGGCGCGACGGTTCGATCGGAAATTGTTCAATTTCCAGTGCGCTTTCATTCAGATAGGATTTAACAGTGCCCATCATCCAATTAGCTGCGGCTTTATAATTAGTGGTGTGTTTTATCAGCTCTTCAAAATAAAGAGCGAAACTTTTTATTTCGGTCAATACTGCTGCATCGTATGCCGAAAGCTTTAATGCATTGGTGTATTTATTGAACAATTCATTAGGCAAAGCCGGCAGTTTGGCTTTCACCTCTGAGACATATTCCTCTGTAACAATTACCGGCTGCAGGTCGGGTTCCGGGAAATACCTGTAATCATTTGCCGCTTCTTTGGTACGCATTGAAAAGGTTGTTCCGGCAACGGCGTCAAAACTGCGGGTGTCCTGAACAACGGTTTCGCCTTTTTCAATAATATCTATTTGCCTTTTCACTTCATGTTCAATGGCGCGCTGCACATTGCGCATGGAATTCATGTTCTTTACTTCAACCCTGCGGCCAAATTGTTTGGATCCTTTCAGCATCACTGAAATGTTGGCGTCACATCGCAGGCTGCCTTCTTCCATGTTGCCGTCGCAAATATCCAGGTAGCGGACCAGCTTACGTACTTCGCTTAAATATTTGTACGCATCTTCACCTGAACGTATTTCAGGCTCACTCACAATTTCAAGAAGAGGGATACCAGCTCGGTTAAGATCTATCAATGTATCATACGGATCAATGTCGTGCATGCTCTTACCTGCATCTTCTTCCATGTGAATGCGGGTGAGATGGATGTTTTTCATTGTTCCGTCATCATTTTTGATTGTAATATATCCACCTGTACAAATAGGAGTTTTGTCCTGTGTAATCTGGTAACCTTTGGGAAGATCGGCGTAAAAATAATTTTTACGGGCGTATTGGTTTTCTTTGCGGATAGTTGAATGAGTGGCCAGTCCCAAACGTACGGCGAACTCGATCACTTTTTTATTTGTCCGTGGTAAAGTGCCCGGATGTCCTAATGAAATAACGCTCACATTAGTATTGGGCAGACTGCCATATTCAGTTGAGTCGGATGCATAGGCCTTACTTTTAGTAAGCAATTGGATATGTACCTCCAGGCCAATTACCGGCTCATATTTTTCGTATACACTCATCTCAGATTGTCCTTTATTTAGGATGTGCAAGATACAAAACAATTGATTATATGAAGCCATGTAAACATGGCGGCGGTTCAATAATCTCCCGTTCCTGCGATCTTCATACCTCATTTAAATAAACAGACTTAAAGCAGCTAAAATTATAAAGTGCTTACACAAAGCAGAAATTATATCGAATAAAATTATTACATGAAATAGCCATATACCTTCGGCATACCAAATGGACATAAATATGGCGTATTCCATCTGACAAATGGTAACTTAAAAATTATACACAGATGAAGCATTCATGATTTAATAAACACAAAGAGGAATGAACATTTAACTTTGGTGCTATAATCAAACAATATAGCATCATGGAAACAGAAAAAATAGAATACGAACAAATAGTTGAACGAGGCTGCGGACTGGATGT
>JACPDY010000052.1 GCA_016183775.1 Bacteroidota bacterium | reverse complement strand
TTCCGCCATTGCCACCGCTGTTAATAGTAACCGATGTAGCAATAACTTTAACCATCATGACTACGCCGATAAAGACCAGCAGGAACCATTCATTACTACTGTACCCTGAAAATATACTGTTGACCATAAGTTGTTCCGCCTTCATTTGAGACAAGGAGATGATACTGCTATATCCTTCGCCGAACAATGATGGAAATAAAAGAATAAGTCCGGCCAGTATAACTCCGCCCATTATTGCTTTCCTGTAGGGATGTTCTTTGTCCGGTTTTAAAAGTTTTTCGATCCGTGTAAATGTACGCGAATAATAAACAGACACGAGTCCTGCAAGCGCACCAAGCAGCGCATAAAAAGGAACGTAACGATAATTGAAAGGTTCAAGAAAGTGAAATGAAAGAAGGATCCCTTCCTGAAGTATGATCTTTGAACAGAGTGCGCCAATTGCCGCTGATATAATTAGGGGGATAAATGCGGAAATGCTTACATCGGCTAAAAGAACTTCCAATGCGAACAGCACTCCCGCTATAGGAGAATTAAATGCGGCTGCAATTCCGGCAGCGGCACCGCTAGCCAGGAGCAGGACCCTGTCTTTATAGGTTAAATGATAGGTTCTTGCATAGTTCGAGCCTATCGCGGAACCTGTTGTTACCATAGGTGACTCCAGGCCTGCGGAGCCTCCAAAGCCCACGGTGAGTGCGCTGGTTATAACATGCGAATACATCTGGTCTTTCGGAAGTATCCCCGACTTTTTGATGATCGCATGCAGGATATTAGCTGTACCTCTTCCCAGTTTACCGTGAAGGAAACGTTTTACACTATAAACAGTGAGCAGGATGCCGATGAGCGGAAAAAAAATATACAGGTAATACTGAAATTTGAAGTGGTAGTCGTGTGTGATGGCCTCGTGAATAAAATGCACCAGTGTTTTAAGGATGACTGCCGCAAGTCCTGCGGTTAAACCCACAAGCATGCTGGAGAAAATAAGAAACTGCCGTTTGTTCAGTTTATTATGGATCCAGTTTATTGGCGCTTCGTAAAAATTTAAATAGGTCATTTAATACGTAATAAAACCTTTGTATCAGCTATATCGGGTTCTCTCATTTTTCCATCATTGGCTTTTAATTTCAACTGTCGACAAATTGTCGACAGTTCAAGCCCATCTTCTGTTTTAATTCTTATTTTCATTTTAAACCAATAATCTCTTGGATTAGGGCTGTTTGTTAAAATTTCAACTACATCAATAATAGAAAAATACCATTGCTCCTCTTTTTCGTCCCAATGAGTTCTGACTTTTTTGCTTTCAAATAGTTTAATGTTATTCATTGTAAAGATTGTTGTATTGGTATTAAATCTATTTCCATTAGGGGTTATTAATCTTGTCTATGATTTATCCGGTTTATTAACGCTTCGTAAAAATTTAAATAGGTCATTTAACACAGTTGAGAGCCTGAATAGATAACAAATATACTGCTAAACAAAAAACGCGACACTTTGTGCCGCGCTTATTAATAACTTCAGTTTGTTAATTACAATTTCGCTTTCACCTCAACCTGTTCATAACCTTCAATAATATCGCCGACTTTAATGTCATTAAAATTCTCCATATTCAGTCCGCACTCAAAGCCGGTAGCCACTTCTTTGGCATCGTCTTTAAAGCGTTTAAGTGAGCCGAGACTGCCCGAGTGTACAACAATTCCATCGCGTATTAAACGAACCTTAGTGTTACGGCTGATCTTGCCGTCGATCACCATGCAACCGGCAACTGTTCCGACTTTTGTAATGTTAAATACATCGCGCACTTCAACGTTGCAGGTAATTTTTTCCTGGTATTCAGGGGCCAACATCCCTTCCATAGCATCTTTTACTTCGTTAATGGCATCGTAGATGATGGAGTAAAGGCGTACATCAATTTGTTCCTGTTCCGCCAATTTGCGGGCACCGGCCGAAGGACGTACCTGGAAACCAATAATGATTGCATTTGAAGCGGAGGCTAACAATACATCCGATTCAGTGATGGCACCAATCGGAGAGGGCTTCAATGGAGCCGTCCACGTCGCCTTTAAGTATAATATTCAGTTCTTTGAAATCGCCGATCGCCAGACGCCGTCCGATCTCATCAAGTGTAATGTGTTTTTGTGTGCGTATGCCTTGTTCCCGTTGCAGCTGCAGGCGCTTGGTGGCAATGTCGCGGGCTTCACGTTCATCATCCATCACATTGAATTTATCTCCGGCCTGCGGTGCACCCGTTAATCCAAGTACCATTACAGGACTTGCGGGACCCGCCGCTTCAATCGGCGCGCCGCGTTCGTTATGCATGGCTTTAACACGTCCGCTGTAACAACCGGCCAGTATTACGTCCCCAACATGCATGGTGCCGGAGCTGACAAGCATTGTTGCAACATATCCTTTGCCTTTATCAAGTGAGGCTTCAATAACTATACCCTGTGAGCGTTTCTTTGGGTTCGCCTTCAGGTCAAGCATTTCCGCTTCGAGCAGGACTTTCTCCAGTAACAAATCCACAGCTGTTCCTTTCTTCGCCGATATTTCCTGGCACTGAACTTTTCCACCCCATTCTTCAACAAGGATGTTCATTTGTGACAGGTCTTCACGTATCTTATTCGGGTTAGCTCCGGGTTTATCAATTTTATTGATCGCGATAACAATAGGTACACCTGCTGCCTGGGCGTGGTTGATCGCCTCACGTGTCTGGGGCATCACGCTGTCATCAGCCGCGATCACTATAATAGCAAGGTCAGTTGCCTGTGCACCACGGGCACGCATAGCTGTAAAGGCTTCGTGACCGGGAGTATCGAGGAATGTAATATGTTTACCGTTTTCAAGTTCCACGCTATATGCGCCAATGTGCTGGGTAATGCCACCTGCCTCACCGGCAATAACGTTAGCTTTACGGATATAGTCAAGTAATGATGTTTTACCATGGTCAACGTGGCCCATTACAGTAACAATAGGGGAACGAGGAAGCAGGTCCTCAGGGGCATCCTCTTCTGTTTTGATCGCTTCAACAACCTCAACACTCACAAACTCCACTTTGTATCCAAACTCTTCGGCGACAATGGCGATAGCTTCGGCATCGAGCCGCTGGTTGATCGAAACGAACATTCCCAGGCTCATGCAGGTTTGAATGATCTCGTTAACGGGAACGTTTATCATGGATGCAAGCTGACTGGCAGATACGAATTCGGTCACTTTTAATACCTTTTTCTCTTCGGCCTGCTTCATTGCATCCTCTTCCATTTGTTCGCGGACCTCTTCGCGTTTTAACTTACGGTATTTGGATGTTTTTGATTTGGAGCCCTGGTTACTTAAACGCGCAAGTGTTTCCTTGATCTGCTTTTGAACTTCATCTTCGGTGAGGGCCACTTTTGGTTCTCTTCCCCTGCCGCGTCCGCGGGCGGTTCCAGGGCTGAATTTTGATTTTTCGCCACTTGCCGCAATATTGCCTATTTCCCCTTCAGTGAGTCCTTTACGGATACGTTTACGTTTTTTCTTTTTATCATTTTCAAGTGAACCGCCGGCTGATGAAGCAATAGGTTGTTTCTTTTTCTCTTCGGAAACCGGCAGGTCAATCTTTCCGACAATAGTGGGGCCTTCCAGTTTCTGAACTTTTGTTTCGAAAAAATCTTCCTTCTTTTCTACAGGAGGCTCAACGGGTGCTTGAACAGGAGCTTCACTCTCTGTTTTTTTCTTCCCCTTGACTTGCTTTTCTTCTTTTACCGGTTCTTCTGTTTTTGCCTTAGGAGACAATGCATCAAGATCGATCTTCGATACAACTTTTACACTTACTTCTTTGTCAGTTTTAGGTTTAAAGATCTCTGCATCGGAAGTAGCGCCGTGAATATTTTTAATGACGATATCTTCCTGGTCACTTAACTTCTTATTCCCAACGCGTGTATTTCCTTCAAGAGTAATATCTTCTTTTTTTATTTTTGGTAATGTTACCTTTTTCGATTCTTCCTTAATTTCTTTCTCCGACCGGAACTCGCCCAATAGAACCGTATAAATATCATCTGAGATCTTCGCGTTGGGGTTGTTCTCAATATCGTATTTTTTGCCTTTGAGGAAATCAATGATAGTTGAAGTACTCACATTGAGTTCTTTGGCAATTTTACTTAATCGGTGAACTTTAAGGGTTTCTGACATATTTTGTTGTAAGTTGTTTGTTGTTAGTTATCTGTTGTTGGTTTTGGATGCCGGTTATTGACTAACAACCAACAACCGATACATTTTACTCAAACTCTGATTTAAGAATCCCCCGCACTTCCTTGATCGTTTCTTCTTCAAGGTCTGTACGTTTAACCAATTCCTCTTCGCTTAATTCAAGCACGCTCTTGGCAGTATCACAGCCTATAGCTTTAAGTTCATCAATGATCCAGCTTTCAATTTCATCTGCAAATTCTTCCAGGTCAACGTCCTCATGATCCGTATCTGTATCACGGTAAACATCGATCTCGTATCCTGTTAGTTTGCCGGCCAGCTTAATGTTGTGTCCGCCTTTACCAATTGCTTTTGAAACTTCTTCGGGGCGTAAATAAACATCCGCACGTTTTGCTTCCTCGTCCAGTTTTATTGTGGTGATCTTGGCAGGACTTAGTGCGCGTGTGATAAATAATGTTGAGTTAGTTGTATAATTGATTACATCTATATTTTCGTTCTTTAATTCGCGGACAATACCATGTATGCGGGATCCTTTCATTCCCACGCACGCTCCGACCGGGTCAATGCGGTCGTCGTACGATTCAACTGCCACTTTAGCGCGTTCGCCGGGTTCGCGTACAATTTTCTTAATAGTGATGAGTCCGTCAAATACTTCAGGTACTTCCTGTTCAAACAAACGCTCAAGGAATAATGGCGATGTACGCGATAGGATGATAACGGGAGAATTGTTTTTCATTTCAACACGCGCAACTACGGCACGAATGCTGTCGCCTTTTTTGAAAAAGTCGGTTGGGATCTGTTCCGATTTTGGCATTAATAGTTCATTGCCATCATCATCAAGGACAAGGATCTCTTTTTTCCAGATCTGATACACTTCGCCCGCAACGATTTCACCTATACGTTCTTTGTATTTACGGTAAATAGCGTCTTTCTCAAGGTCTAGAACGCGTGAAATAAGATTCTGACGAATAGCCAAAACCGTACGGCGGCCGAAGTCGTCAATATGAACAGGTTCGGAAACTTCCTCTCCGATCTCGAAAGAGTCGTCAATTTTTTTCGCGTCACTTAAGCTTATGTGTATGCCTTCGTTGTAATCAAAACGGTTGCGCATGATCTCAAGGTCACCTTTATCAGGATTTACAATAATATCGTAGTTTTCGGAGGTGCCGTAACGTTTTGTAAGCACACTTCTGAAAACATCCTCCAGGATGTTCATAAGGGTTGCCTTGTCGATATTCTTTATTTCTTTGAAATCCTGAAACGAGTCAATTAAATTTACGGTTTCCATTTGATTTGATTTTGATGAATTAAAATGTTAAAACTAATTTGGTTTCTTTTATCTGGTTAAACATTAAGTTTACATTATTAATAATGACCTGCCGGCCTTTTTTTCCTTCTGTTTTTTCTTTGCTTTTTTGTTCTATACTGATCCCGTTATCATCAACATTATTCAGTTTGCCTACCACTTTTTGTCCTTCTTTTGTAACAACAGCCACTTGGTTCCCTATGCGTTTTTTATACTGCAGGATGTGCTTGAACGGTTCATCCAAACCGGGCGATGATACAGTAAGCTCAAAATCTTCCACCTCACGGTTAAGTTTTTCTTCCACATAACGGCTCACATTCGCACATTCGCCGATCGTGATGCGTGTGCTGTTATCCAGGTAGATAGTGATCTTATTATCTGGTGTAACTTTCAGATCAACCAGGAAAATATCAGTTCCTGTAATGGCCTCTATAACTAATTCTGTTATGTGTTGTACCGAAATCATTTTTTTAACTGTTCGATCTCCTGGAATACCTCAAACAATCTGAGAAAAAGAAGAGGGGACTGTTGTCCCCTCTTATCTGTACCGTAAACATCGAGTACAAAGTTAATACAGATTATTGATAAAAACAAACCATAATATGAATCCCTTAAAAATCCACACTGCCGTTCAAAGGCACCACAGGCTCAATGGTTTAATTCTTTTCAGGTAACAGAAATTCATGATTAGTTTAAAGTTTTGCGGCAAGACAGGTATACCAGTCTCTCCATTCTTTTGTGCACCAAGCAATACTCTTTCCACCACCTGAAAGATATGCCATTTTAATTCCCCATAATGAACCAGGTGCCACAAGTCTGTTGATATCTTTAAGCTCATCATAATAATCACGAGTTAAAGCTAGTAACTCAGGAAGTGTTGCAAGTCGTAACCCTTTCGCAGCAAGCTCTTTAATTAAATCTGGCCTCTTCATTTTCTTTTTTAAATCTACTATTACCAATTCTACCGTTATTTCTCCTTTCTTTATAGAGGGTGGAAAATTCTTACTGGTAATATCAGGAGTAATATGAGTAAGTTTTGCGGCTATTAGCATGTCTTCAAGTGATTCGTCATACAAAACCTTTACTGTAAATGAGTGGTTCATGAGTTGGTGTAAGTTATTTCTAAAGTATTAAAAAGCAACAAGAAAAATGGGGCCTGCAAAAGTGGCCATATAAATCCGCCTACTTGGCAAAACCTCCAAATCTGTAAGTCGTAAAAACAAATATAATGGAAATTGACAAAAACCAAGAATAAACAGTGATTAAAGAAAATTGAGTTCAAAACGCTTCGTTAAATGATTGACAATCAGAATTTTAATATTAAATACAAAAGGAAGATCTGTTTGAATACTCACATTATCTTCCCATGTATACCATTAAAATAGAGATGTCGGCAGGGCTTACTCCGCTAATGCGTGAAGCTTGGCCAATGGTGCGCGGACGGATCTTTGCCAGTTTTTCACGGGCTTCAGACGAAAGAGAGGTGAGTTGTTTATAATCAAAATCTTCGTGGAGCACTAATTCCTCAAGGCGTTGAAGTTTGTCAACCATTTCGCTTTCTTTTGAGATGTAGCCTTCGTATTTCATTAATATTTCGGCCTGCACCACACTTTCCCAACGAAATTGTTGCAAAAACTCTTTAATGCGGATACAATAAAGTGTAAAATCAATTATTGTTACGTTAGGCCGTGCCAACACGTTGAACATTTTTACTTTTTGATTGATAGGACTGGAGCCTACAGCTTCAAGCACAGGGTTGATCTCTGAAGGATCGATGCTTTCGTTTTTAAAGTAACGCATCACTTCATGACTTTGTTTTACTTTTTCCTGTACGCGTTCGTAACGTTCTTTGCTTGCGAGTCCGAGTTCGAATGATTTGGGGGTTAAGCGTACATCTGCATTGTCCTGGCGAAGTAATATCCTGTATTCCGCACGTGAAGTGAACATGCGATAAGGTTCATCCGTTCCTTTCGTTACAAGGTCATCGATCAGTACACCAATGTATGCTTCGGAACGCTGTAAAATGAAAGGAGCCCGATCGTTGATTTTAAGGTGCGCGTTAATGCCGGCCATTATTCCCTGGCAGGCTGCCTCTTCATAACCGGTGGTGCCGTTTATTTGTCCTGCGAAGTATAAATTCCTGACCGGTTTTGTTTCAAGCGTGAGATGCAACTGTTGCGGAGGAAAATAATCATACTCTATGGCATAGCCGGGTCTGAACATCTTTGCCTTTTCGAAGCCGGGTATTTTTGTTAACGCCGCATATTGAACATCTTCGGGTAATGATGTTGAAAATCCATTCAGGTAAACTTCCACAGTATCCCAGCCTTCGGGTTCAACAAATAACTGGTGGCGTTCACGTTCAGCAAAGCGGGTGATCTTGTCCTCGATTGAAGGACAGTAACGCGGACCAAGACCTTTGATACGGCCGGTGAACATCGGTGATTTTTCAAAACCCGTTTTCAAAATATCGTGTACCGCAGCATTGGTATAGGTAATCCAGCAATTGTGTTGTTTTTTGGGGAACGTTGAATTTTTTTCAAATGGGGAGGTGTTGTCCAGGAACGAGAACTTGGCGGGGTCTTCATCACCATTCTGTATTTCCATTTTTGAATGATCGAGTGAGCGGCCATCAATGCGCGGAGGTGTTCCGGTTTTCATGCGGCCGCTTTCAAAACCCAATGTCACTAACTGTTCCGTAATTCCAGTCGCGGCCTTTTCACCTGTACGGCCTCCGCCGAATTGTTTATCGCCAATATGAATAAGGCCGTTTAAAAAAGTACCGTTAGTCAGGATGACAGACTTTCCACGGATCTCCATTCCCATACCGGTAACAATTCCTGAAACTTTTTTCCCTCGTCCCTCGCCCTCGTCTCCTGTTACTATTAACGACTTCACCATGTCCTGGAAAAAATCAACATTGGGTGTTTGTTCCAGCATCAGCCTCCATTCGTTGGCAAACAACTGCCTGTCGTTTTGTGTACGCGGGCTCCACATGGCAGGACCCTTAGAGCGGTTAAGCATGCGGAACTGTATAGCGGTCTTGTCACTAATAATTCCTGAATAACCTCCCAGCGCGTCGATCTCGCGTACAATCTGTCCCTTGGCAATGCCTCCCATAGCAGGGTTGCAGCTCATCTGGGCAATGGTTTGCATGTTCATTGTAACCAGCAATACCTTTGATCCCATGTTTGCAGCAGCAGCAGCAGCTTCACAACCGGCATGTCCGGCACCAACTACTATTACATCGTACGTTTGAAACATGGGTCTGTATAAAATTTATTGTGAGCTCATTGGGCGTTGAAGTCCTGAAAGGGCGGCACAATGTAGTTCACAATGGGTTGCGAAGATACATCAAAAAGCTGCACAGTTCAAGGGAAGAATGAGCATTGAGTGGAAGTGATAGCAGTAGACAGAAGTGTGCAAATTGCGTCCGTTTCAACACTCTGATGTTGAAAAGTACACTAAGAACCACATAAATGCAGTTGTTTAGCGACCTATTTTTGCTAAAACCTAAACAGATATGGCTATTCAGCAAAACACAGGTACCCGGCAAAGTCTCAAGGCTGAACTTACAGGTATAGTAAGTATAAACGACTTACGTTACAAAGAGTTCAACAATATTGAGCTTTCATCAAGCGAAGCATTAGCCTTACGCAATTTTGACAAGTTCAGGATCTCTGAATTGAACAAGATCACAAGTGACGAGGAGTTTCATATTCGTTACCGTGAGTTGCAGGTTATGGCAAACCTTGGGGATTACAAGGAGTTTTTGAAGGAAGAATATTCAAACCTTTAAAGAATTTCCCCCCGATCAATGGACGCGTATCAATCGCACGTCCTGAGCCGCACTCTCTCTAATCCAAAATAATCCGCGTTACTTTTATTTATCCAATTCCCGGGCTCGCATGTAATATCGAAAATATGCAGCGCTGCCGGCTTTGAATCTAAGTTTGACACGATCACCTCCTTCGTCCCTACAGCAGCAGCTGATCTGAGTATAACATAGCGTTCATTCATTTCGATGTCATAGGATGTCGCTTTTCCGCTCAGGAGATCAATACAAACCATATATCCGTTATTGGCAAGGAACATTCCGGCAAAAAGCAGCAGGATAAACACTACTGTGTATTTTCTGTTTGGTATGATTGTTTGTTGAACTTTGGAAGAAAGATAGCCGACCGCGAGGTGTACGTTCATGAACCAAAGTGGAATAAAAAAGAAGTAGGCCACGTTAAGTGTGCGGTGCTGGCCCAACATCCCCATGTTCCAATAGGCGGGAAACACACATAAAAAAAGTATGGCGGGCAAACACAAAAAGGTAATGAGCGGTGAAACATAAAATTTATTCCTGAAAAATGAGGAAACTTCCGCGAGACGTTTGCTTACAGGCACAAATAAAACAGTAGCGGCAATAAGCGGAACCTGTATTATCCACTTGAACATGAACCGGACCATTTGCAGAGCGGTCATGCAGAGCGAATGGAGCAATTGATATTTAGCAGGAAAATTTGAAGCGCGTCCGTTATTGCCCGGTGCGAAGAGCATGATGGAAGCGGCGCCTGCCACAATAAATAAAAGAAGAAAGGCGATACTCCTGTTTTCTTTTTTGAACCTGCCCCATTTAAAAATAAAAAGTGCGTGGAAGGCTAACATGAACAGCATGATCACTTCATTGAACCCGCATATTGCCGGTATAAGAAAGAGCATCAGGCTTATGTGTATTGTTCTGTTAAAACAATAGTCGTGATCACAATACCGGTACAAAAGGGCTAAGTATACCAGGGTTAACACATTTGCCAGTTGATACGTAACTGCGCCTGTATACCAGTAAAATGTTTCGGTGAATGAAGGAGCATTGTATAAATATAATGCGAGTATGACCGAAGCGAATAAGTGCAATTCAGTTCCCGTAATTTTCTTGTTGGTTATTGTTTGTATAAAAAACAGAAGCGCAAAATAAGTGAGGCATAATAACAAGAGTGGGATCAATTTATATATGAAAAATGAGTTCCACACCAATGGCGAAGCGAATACAAGGAAGTTGGAAGTATAGCGCCCGTTCCAGACATGGTAGTCGCGAAAGTAAGAGAACCAGTATCCTTTATGTATAGATGAAGCAGCGTATGAAAAATCGTCACCGGCAGGGTGACAATAGAAGCTGATGATCGCATAGGGGAGAAGAACAATAGTTAATAACAGTAAAATGATTTTTTTATTTTGCATGAATTCTTTTATGTGCTAAATGAATTTGTTTTTCATTTCGTCGATATTGTTAACACATAGTTTAAACCAATAAGTATAATTATCCGGATGCTGTGAAATATCATTTTTTAATTCCACTATCCCGATCGCTTTCCATTCCGACACTTCGTCAAAATTCAATTGTGGTATTTCGTTTGAACGGCCGATGAAAATATGATCGAGTTCATGTTCTATGAGCTTGTTTTTAAAAGTTGTTCTGTAGGTAAATTGAGAATGATGTTGTAGTTCACAGGCAATTCCCATTTCTTCTGTTAAGCGTCGCTGCGCCGCAGCTTTTACATCCTCATCAGGCCGGGGATGCCCGCAGCAGGTATTGGTCCATAGGCCGGCGGAATGATATTTTTTATCCGATCTTTTTTGAAGTATTAATTTATTCTCATTTGTAAAAACAAAAACAGAAAAGGCCCTGTGCAATAATCCTTTCTGATGAGCTTCCAGTTTTTCGCATACGCCTGTCGAGTTATCATTTTCATCGACAAGTATGACCATTTCTTTGCTCATTGTAGAATTTTTTGCCGTATGCCACTAAAACACAAACCTGCCTGCCAACGCGCTGGCCCTTGTTACGGCAGGCAGGAACACGAAAGTCCACAAAAAAAATCGTATTTGATGTAGGCTTATTTATTGCATAGGAACTTCCATGATCAGAATTTCACTTGTTGCTTCAGCCTTTATTTTTATTTTATCAATGGCCCAAACACCAATGCCATCGCGCTTGTTCAATAATTGATCCTCAACAAACACAGAGCCGCTGATCACAAATAAGTAAATGCCATTCCCCTTTTTCTTCAGGGTGTAATCAATTGAAAGGTCTTTGTCGAGATTCCCCAAATGGAACCAGGCATCCTGGTGGATCCAAAGGCCTTTTTCATTCGCGTTCGGAGAAACTATTTGCAGCAATTTATTTACCCTGTCTTTGGGATCGAAGCTGATCTGGTCGTAACGCGGAGTTACATTGCGTTTATTCGGGAAGATCCATATCTGGAGCAGGTTAATTTTTTTGTCAGAATTTTTGTTGTATTCCGAATGATGAATACCTGTACCGGCACTCATTACCTGTACTTCATTCTGGCGGATGACACCGACATTACCCATGCTGTCCTTGTGCTCTAACTCACCTTCAATAGGAATGGTAATGATCTCCATGTTATCATGCGGATGCATTCCAAAGCCTCCTCCTCCATCAATGATATCATCATTCAATACACGTAATACGCCAAAGTGCATGCGTGCCGGATCGTGATAATTCGCGAAACTAAATGTGTGGTGCGCGTCAAGCCAGCCATGTTGGGCATGCCCGCGTGTTTCGGCTTTATGTAAAACCATGTTTGTCATAGTTGAAATTATTTTTAAAAATTGAGCGCGGTTAAGATACGAAACAGGCAGCTAATTTCTGAAAGTTTTATTTGTATGTATCCGCTGCCAGCACAAGTATTTCATCTGTTTTTTTACATTCTTTTTCAAAAAAATCATGTAGGTTTGAGTATAAATGATTCGTATACCCTTATTACGCCGCAAAAAGACCAGCACCAAAGTTGTTTTGGTGGTATTGGCCGGTTTGATATTCCTGATGGGGTACTTTACAATAACATCCTACCTGGAATTTCAGGCGCAGACCTTATTAAAGCTGGAGGCCATTGCTAAAACCCTCGCTTTGCAGGTAAACGGGGACGAACACCAGTACCTGATAAAAACATATAAGGAAAAAGGAGCCATTAAAACGAATGAACAGGATTCGGTTTACCATAAAATACAGCAGGAGCTTGCAAAAGGATATACGGCCAATAACCTGCAGTCGGAGATCGCTACACTTTATTTTGACAGCGCCGCGAAACATTTTTCGTATGTGGTGAATTCAAGTGATACACCGTATTACCTTGATCCGTATGAACAGTTTCACAAGAAATTTTATGATGATTACACGAAGGGCGGCACAATTGAAGCCTATACGGATGAGTATGGAACGTGGTTAACCGCTTTTAGCCCGATTAAAAACAAAAATAATGTTGTTGTAGGCATACTGGAGGTGGACGAAAAGTATGACGATTTTTTGCATGTGGCCGATGTGAAGCTTTACAGGAACATGGGCATTTCGTTGGTCATTTTTATTGTGGTCGCAATAATGTTATTGCGCTATGTGCGATTTGTTCTTGTAAATGAAGAGGAGGTAAAACGTGAGCTGGAAGAATCATACCGGATAATTCAGGAGCATAATAAGGATGTGTTGAATAGCCTTAACTACGCGAAAAAAATACAAACCGCCATTTTACCTCCACTCGATCTGATCCGGAAAAATCTGCCCGGCTCATTTGTTTTGTATTCGCCAAAAGACATTGTGAGCGGCGACTTTTATTTTTTTCATGAGCTAAAACCGAAGAAAAGATTTTTTATTGCCACCTGCGATTGTACAGGGCATGGCGTCCCGGGCGCATTAATGTCAATGATAGGAAATAATTTACTTGACCATATTATCCCCTCCAACCCCGATATTGTTCCCGCTGAAGTATTGAACCAGATGAACCGGGGTGTTGTAAATGCCTTAAAGCAGGAGGGCAAATACAGTGAGACCCGGGATGGAATGGATGTATCTCTGTGCCTCGTTGATCTTGAACATAACACGATCGATTTTGCGGGAGCCAACAGGCCACTGTATGTTGTTCGCGACAAGGCGATAATGGAATACAAAGGTGATAAGCGCCCGATTGGCGGATATGAAGACACAGCACAATCCTATACCAATCATCACATTGCGATCGAAAAGGGCGACAGGTTTTATATGTTCAGTGATGGTTATGCCGATCAGTTCGGAGGTCCCAACAGCAAAAAATTTCTCATAAAAAATTTGCAGCAATTACTCATCGAAATCGCTGGACTCGATTTTAATATTCAGCATAAGCGACTTTACGAAAGTCACAAGTCGTGGAAGGGAAGTAATGAGCAAACGGATGACGTGTTGGTGATCGGGTTTGGGGTAGATGATAATGGTTAATGACGAGGTGAATTTGAGATTTTGAAATTCGGCAAAAGTGCTTTAGGGAGGGGCATTATTTTATTGGATAACTATTCTTTGCTTCATGGCGACACCAAAATGTAAATCACGGGTATGAACTACATAAATGCCTTTCGGAAATGAGCTAACATCAATGATTGTTTTGCCCGTTAATACTTGTTTACTGGTATAAACCAGCTCACCTAATATGTTGAACAGTTCGGATGTATATGGTTTGTTTGTTAAGGTTTCTATTGTAATATCAGTGATTGCTGGATTAGGATAGATACTAAAGTTTAAATTATTATCTAATTCATATATCCCGGTTCCACAATTCGCAATCTTGGATTTTAATGTTGATGTGCAGCCGGTGACTGAAGTCAATAGAACTGTATATTCATCTCCGATCTTGGGATTGTTAAGTTCCACTTCCTGCTTATTTGAAAAATTGCTATTTGTTGGATCTTTCCATTGGTAGTTAACGTAGCCATCAGGAGCTGTTAATATTATTTTCCCTCCTCCCATGCAAAAATTTGTTTTAATCTCAAAGGGGGAACATTTTGCATCAACATACGCATATCCGAAATGTCCGGACAACGAGCAATCGCGAGTTGAAAATTCCACAGTTATTTGTTGGCCGAGGTACGCGGAAAGATCAACACCCACAGTGGTCCAGTTTACAAAATCGAAAGTGGTAAAGGTACAGGTTGTCGTTCCAAACATCGAGGTTCGACATATAGAATCATTAAATATAATATGGGTAGAATCTTTTCCAGCATAAACTTCATAAAGCGAACACGAGCCCGGAACCAAAGAGTCATTCGAATCAAGTAGTCGGAAAGTAAATCGTGACTGCTCAAGTGGAGAGTGTGCTGTGGGACTCTCCAGTATCGCTGCAAAACTGTAAGTAAAGGCAGAGCTATTGGCATCAACAATAAAGGTTTTCTTTAATCTTTCTGTTTTCCCGCCAGCAACTGCATTGCCCAATCTAACAGAAACATTGCCTCCGTTTGGAGCAACATAGGCGATGGCTGAATCTATAGGCATTGTCAAATCCTTGAAGTCTAAACGTTCATCATAACCAGTGTACGGAGGCGGGACTGGCAATATATTAAAAGATGGCTTGATGGTAAAAATTGTATGTCTGGCTAAAGGGTTAAGCAATGATGCATTATTCCCAATATTCGAAAACCCACTTGCGTAAGTTGCTGCATCAGTGATAGAATTAATAGAACCCGTATCTGCAGTCCAGGAATTAAAATTTTGTTGTTCAAAATCAGTATTGTCACATGGAGATGCAACTTTTGTATTTTGTACAATAGGGCTAACTATTTTTAATTGGCTGATATGAGATTGCTTCGTTGAATAATAATAGAATTTTTTATAATTAACGTAGCCATCTAATTCACTTTCCAATATACCTGCTTTTTTAGCATCGGTTCTACATCCTTCCTCATCAAACGGGATTAATTTTGCAGTTGAAAAATTTTCCTGTGAAAAGACCGGTACAATAAAAGGTAATACAAATAGAAAAATAAATAATTGATTTTTCATTTTGATAGCTTATGCTGCCGCGGCTTTTCTCTCGCCAAATTCTTTCAATGTCCGCAGATGCGACTTCAGCGCGCCAAAGAAGGTGGGTTTCATGTTATAGGGCAATCCGAATTCATAAGCAGTTTTTTCAACAATAGGGGCGATGGCAGGGTAGTGAACATGGCTGATATTCGGAAACAAGTGATGCTCAATCTGGAAATTAAGTCCTCCTATGAACCAGTTCAGCAGTGCATTGTTTCGGGCAAAATTAGAAGTTGTATATAGCTGGTGAATAACCCATTCGTTATCAATATTTCCTTCAACATTTATCAAAGGATGATCGGCCCCTTCAACAATATGAGCCATCTGGAAAATGGTACTCATAATAACACCGGATATAAAATGCATGAGCAAAAATCCAATCAGCACCTGCCACCAGCTGAAGTCTGTAAGTAATACAGGCAGAACAATAGCCGTGAACAGGTAAAGCACCTTAGTAGTAAATAATGTCAAAAATTCGGCGACAGGTTCTGCATTTTGCTGCTTTAATACACCTTTCTTATAATACAACCAGAGTTGCCGGAAATCTTTTGTCACCAATGAAAGGGACATCATTCCATACAGAAAGAGCGCGTAGATGTGTTGAAAGCGCTGAAATTTCAGTGCAGGGGCATGCGGACTTAAACGAATAACTGCACGGGGCTCTATATCTTCGTCATACCCCAGTATGTTGGTGAATGTATGATGCATGATATTGTGCTGCATGTTCCAGTTAAAAACACAGCCCCCCAGTATATACATGGTTTTTGCCATGATCTTGTTGACCCATTTCTTATCGGAGTACGCGCCATGCCCGCCATCGTGCATAACCGACATCCCAATACCCGACATCCCGATCGCGATCACTGCGCATAGAAGGAGTGCAGTGATACCCTTCATTGGGATGGTAAGTATCAAAATAAATGGGATTATGTATAATGCGGAAAGTATGGCGGTTTTTAAAAACAGGATTCTGTTACCATTCACAGAGATATTATTTTCCCTGAAATAGTTGTTTACATTTTTTCGCAGCGTGGCCGAGAACTCAGTCCTGTCTTTACCTATAAATCGTACCGGTTTCATTTTTATGCAACTCTAATGTCCGAATATTTATCGAAATTAACATTATTAATGGGGATAATATTATCACCAAAGCAAGCAATACTGTTATACCCATTTCTGGGCAACATTCAACCCTTTGGGACGGCAATTGCACCGTAATCAGCTCTACTCCTTTTATTTAAGCGTATTTAACTGTTATTTCCCCTGCGAATTCATCCAAATAGTGCAACAAAGCACATTGCGGATACGTATAATAGTCTACAAAGCGGTAGTGCTATAAGAGCCGCAGGGGGGCAGCAATGAAAAATATGATGCCAGTTCTGTTTACAATTTTATCCATGATGTTATTTACCGGCAAAAGTTTTTCGCAGAAGGAAGTAAATAATATGGTGGCGGAGTATAAGTCCAATTTGGGATTGTATGAACTGGATAGTTATGCGGTAAGGGATATTGTGCTGCTCCCAAAAAAGAATCAAAAGGAAGAAATTGAATTTACGGTATTTGCAGGAAGGAAGTATAAGTTAATATTTTGTACGACCGGCCTGGGCGAACAATTGGCAATGCGTATTTATGATAAGCCCGAAGGAAATAAATACCGCCGTAAAGTGTATGATAACAACAATGTGATTGACAAAGATTTTTGTCTTTTCGAACCTCCCAAAATAGGCACCTATTACATTGAGTACGATATTCCTCCCTCCGGCACCAATGTAAAAAAAAGAGCGAAAATAGTTATGCTGATCGGGTTACAGGAAAACGCCGATTATTAGCTATCGGCCATTTGTTGTAACTGTCAGAGCAGTTGATCAGCAGGCAGCTAATGAAGATTTTTTCATCGCCCCGGACTTTAACTTTGCTATTTATGTTGTCGCATAATTTTGTATTTTTATGCTCTAATAATGAATTTTCCAATGTTTAAAAGAAAGCTATTAATGGGCTCCCTTATTATCGGGACTCTTTGTGTTCATGCACAGAAGAAAAGCAGTAATGAAGGAAAAGAAGATCAGGGAGGAGAAAAATACGGTAATACTTTGAATATGTCATTAGGTTTTAGCTATGGTTACGGCTATTATGGGGACTCTTTCCCGTTCCTTATTAATTACGAGTTTGATGTAGCAAAGAATTTCACCCTCGCGCCATTCATTTCTTTTTTCTCCTATACCAATTACTATTATTGGGGCAGTCCCGGAAATAATAAACCTTACAGGGATTACTCTTACCGGACAGTAGTTGTGCCCATAGGACTTAAAGGTTCATATTACTTTGATGAGCTTCTTCTTGCCGGAGAGAAGTGGGATTTTTATGCTGCAGCTTCTCTTGGTTTTGCATATCGTAAAACTATCTGGGAAGATGGCTATACCGGCTCTACTACCGCAGTTAAACGGACCAGCAGCGGAGGATATATTGATATACATGTAGGAGCCGAATACCACTTTAATCCAAAAATTGGAATGTTCCTCGACATGTCGACCGGGGTTTCCAGTTTTGGCATCAGTATTAAAACGCGATAAGCCCTTACCTCAGTACAATTGTCATTTTATTTTTCTTGAGGCCGGCTTCAACAAATCTATTCACGATTTTTTTTATGCATTCTCCTGTATTTTCCTGAAACCTGATTTTTGAAATTACTTTTTTATCATATCATCTTCCCCCTTCAGGCTTTCTTATTCAATTCAGGTTCGTGCATTAAGGGTATGTAACCGCCCGGACTGCCTATAGCTGGGGCCTTTTCCAGTGGATATTCTGTAGTTTTAGTTAAGCAAAGATCAAACCGATGAATTGCAATTTTGAGTGTATTGTGGTTTGCGTTTAAATATTCTGCATTATAAATTTAATAAAAGTGATGTTAAAATTACTAATCTAAAAACCATAATGATGATGAAAAAGCTATTCTTGTTGACAGCGGCTGTTGTATTTGCAGAACTATCTGCGTATTCACAATGCGGTACCATAGAAGTTCCCTTATCTGAAAAGATTGAGGCTTCACGGGTCATTTTTGAAGGAAGTGTTGTGCGTAAAAGCTCATTCTGGAATACGGAACATACCAATATATATACTTCAAATATCATTGAAGTGTATAAGGTGCTTAAAGGCACTATTTCCGGAACCCGGGTTGAATTGGTAACGGAGGGTGGAGTTGTTGGTACGGAGATGGAAATAGTAACCCCAGGCATAGAGCTAAATGAAAATGAGACGGGCCTTTTTTTCGTACAGCCCTCATCAGTAACAAATTCGATAACCGCAATGCCGGCAAACCTGAAATTTGAACCGGCTGTGAATGTGCAAAGTTTTATAAAATACGACTTGGTGGACCGGGTTGCAACAGATGCCCATAAAGTCTATACAGATGTGGAAAAGGAGTTGTATGGCGTTATTAAAAATAAGTCCGGACAGGATCATAAGGTAATAAAGCAATTCAATATCAGTCAGACAAAAAACGCAGCCAAAACTTCTTCGGCTCCTGTTATTTCGTCGTTTTCACCGACAACAATCACTGCGGGCACATTAAGTGTTTTAACTATTAATGGTTCCGGTTTTGGCACAAACTCCGGATCTGCAAAAGTGGAATTTAAAAATGCTGATGACGGGGGTTCTTCATACAATACAGTTCCCGCATCGAATATTTCTTCATGGTCAGACGGCCAGATCCAGGTAATGGTTCCTTCAAAAGCAGGTACTGGCACGTTCAGAGTAACAGATAATACCGGTTCTTCCATTGTATCAAACAATTCATTAACTATTACTTATGATCAGATGACATATCATGATGGATCAAAAGAAAACCGGTTAAATTTAACCAATCAGAATACAACAGGTGGCTATACGTTTCAATATAATTCCTCTTTCAAAACAAATACTGCAGCGGTAGCGGCTTTTGAAAGAGCATTAAAGACGTGGAGGTGCGCCACTTTATGTAATTATACGATCGGCAATACAACTACCTCTGTGGGTTGCCAGGGTCAGGATGGAGTCAACATTGTTAGTTTTGATAATGGCTGCATATTAGGGGGTAGTTTACTGGGAAAAACATTTACTTTTTATTCCGCATGTACAAAAAATTCAGTCAGCTATTGGATCCTGAAGGAAGTTGATATTCAATTTGCCGCTTCTGCCGCCGGAGGATCCTGGAATTATGGTCCCGGAGCCACTTCAGGCACCAAAGTATACGATTTTGAATCTACCGCTTTGCACGAAATTGCACACGCCCAGTTGGAAGCGCATGTAATAAATATTCCTAAACTAATGCACTGGACCAGGAATGCCGCGACGGATGTTCGCACACTGGATGCCGCTATTGACATAGCTTGTAATAATGATAATATCGCACGGTCGCTTACCAATAACCCCTGCGGAGCTACCGGGCATGTTAAAATCAGTGCGGGGGTTTGTTCGGTAATTGGTATCGATGAATCCACCGCAAATAACCCGGGGGTAAGCATATATCCGCATCCATTCGATAATTCAGCTACATTGAGCTTAGATCCTGAATTGCTGCGGTCTGCCGGTCCGGTTTCATTGGCTTTATTTGATATCATCGGTAATCAGGCGAGGGTACCAGTCAATATCAGTTCTGAAAATTATGTATTGTCCCGTGATGGTCTTTCCAATGGCGTATATTTTTACCAATTGAAAAATGAGGAAAAAGTTTTTGCTACCGGAAAATTAATTCTGACGGGAAGCAGGTAACCTATAGCATATTGTTTAACACAAGAGGCGGATGCATACATCCGCCTCTTTTTATATATATTTATATCTATTTAGATGTATAATGAAGGACAAATTATTTTTTCTGAATATATTTTTATCTTTTGCGTTCAGCGCGCATGCCCAATATATTGATCCGGGTAGCGGCAGTTACATTTTTCAGCTTTTGCTGGGTGGATTCCTTGCATTGACTTTTTATTTTAAAACCATTAAAGATATTTTAAAATCACTGGCCGTGCGGGCCTTTAAATTGATAAAGAAAAGTAAAGATGCCCGATAATGTCAATTCTATTATTGCGATCCCGGGCTCATTCCGTGATCCGGATGGCCGGGTTTTTTTAAGAGAGAATATCCTGTACCGCTCGGTTGCCTTTTCCTACAAAGAGAATTATTTACAACTTATCCGATCAGGACTTTATTCAAAGCTTACCGCTCTGGGTTTCCTTATTCATCATGATGAGGTTGATGTTTCACCGGACGCCACGGAATATTTTAAACTCTTAAAGCCGAAAAGAATAAAGTTTATTTCCTATCCGTATGAATGGTCGTTCAATCAATTGAAAGATGCGGCTTTTCTCGTCCTTGAAATACAGAGGATAGCACTGGCGCATGGCATGACATTGAAAGACAGCAGCGCTTTTAATATACAGTTTAATGAGGGCAAACCTGTTTTGATCGACACACTGTCATTTGAGATCTGCAAGGAAGGAGAGCCCTGGGTGGCTTACAAACAATTTTGCCAGCATTTTTTAGCTCCGCTGGCTTTAATGAGTTTTAAAGATCCGCGGCTCATTCAGCTGTTCAAAAACAACCTGGATGGGATCCCGCTTGACCTGGCCGCTTCATTACTTCCTGCAGGCAGCCGGTTTAACACAGGTATTCTTATACATATTCACCTCCATTTGGTTGGTCAAAATAAATTTTCTGAGAAAAAGATTGATAGAAACTCAGGGAAGAAAAAATTCAGCCGGAACGCATTTAGTGGGTTGGTTGAAAGTCTTGGTAAAGCAATTGCAGGGTTAAGATCTCCGGGGCATGTTGCTTCCTGGTACAACTATTATGCTGATATTGAATTGCCCGGAGCGTACATCCCGGAAAAGATCAAAATGGTTAATAATTACTGTGAACAAGTAAGTCCCCATTGTGTCTGGGATCTCGGGGCAAATACAGGCGTTTTCAGCAAACTGGATTCTCTTAAAAACAGCTTCGTGGTATCGATGGATAGTTCATATGAGTGCGTGGATAAAATATATACTGATTGCAGGGAGAATGGGAGTACCAATATTTTGCCTTTGGTGATAGATGTTATGAACCCCAGCCCAGGTCTGGGCTGGGAGAACAAGGAGCGGGATCCTGTTTTTAAAAGAGGAGCCGCTGATCTGGTAATGGCATTGGCTCTCGTCCACCACCTGGCGATCACAAATAATTTACCTTTAAACAGAATAGCATCCTTTTTCAACGACATAACAAAACATCTTGTGATTGAGTTTGTACCAAAGGAGGATGCGAATGCGCAAAAATTATTCAGGTCTAAAGCGGACATTATACCAGATTATACTGTTGAGAACTTTGAAGCTGAATTTTCTAATTATTTTGCGATCAAAGAAAAAATAAAACTAGCAGGCACTGAAAGGGTCTTGTATTTAATGCGTCGCATAACCGATTGAAGTATGAGAATAATTGAGAGCGTAAAGGCTGTTATTTTCAGGTATCCGATCTTATCTTCGCTTCTTTTTACCGCGTTTTTTGTTGTTGCCGGCTTTCATGAAATGCAGGACTACCTTAATCCAGGCTCGTTGATTGGGCCTTTGGCAGGGATGCTGATCTTTGTTTCAGCATTTTTCTTTGTATGTAAAAAGATAACGGGGAATAGTATTAAGCCGGCGCTCATAACAACTGCTATTCTCATGCCCGTTCTTTTTTTTGGTTTTGCATCCGACTTGTTTCCGGGAGCCGCGGTCTGCCAATCTGTTTTACGATACAGGTATATATTAATTCTTTTTCCCACACTCATTATTTTTTTTGTGGTAAAAATTATAAAGAGCAGGAGAACATTCGTACGTTTCAATCAATTCCTTTTTTCTTTTGCTTTTTTTCTTTTGTTTACAGAGCTTATCAAAATCGCTTATTACCCCTTTGGCAATAAAGCGTGGAATGACTATACGTATGCGGATGAGCAGGTCGATCTTCCTGTAACCCTTCCCGCCGGTTTGCCAAATGTATATTACCTGTTGTTTGATATGCATACCGGGTCAGAGAGTCTGAAAAAATATTG
Organism: Bacteroidota bacterium; assembly: GCA_016183775.1. Classification (NCBI taxonomy): domain Bacteria; kingdom Pseudomonadati; phylum Bacteroidota; species Bacteroidota bacterium. The sequence continues at coordinate 10,486 of JACPDY010000052.1, read as the reverse complement.
GGATTACGCGGATACATCTTTCGTGAAACAGCTCGAATCCAGGAATTTTTATGTGGTTAAAAATGCCCGAAGCAATTACAATTTCACACTATACTCACTTGCCTCCGCCTTTAGTATGCAGCACTTAAACAAACTACCTGAATACAAACAGGGGATAGGGGCCCGCATAAATTCTTTAGGCAAGGTGATAAGAGAAAACAAAGCGGCAGGATTATTTCATACTTTGGGTTATGATATAATTAACCTTTCGCCGTTTGATTTATGTGCGCAGCCGAGGTTATATACCCGCTATTATACGTTTTCCCTGAGCAGGTACCTGTGGAGGAAAACTTTTCCCGGCAAGGTGTTAACGGACCTGTCATTGGGGTTTGGGAAAGTTATTGATAATTTTTTTCAGGAGGAAGACAATGTGGCTGGTAATAAGCGTGTGCTTACAAAACTGAATGAATTTATTGAAGGATCAAAAGAGAACAAGAAGGCTACATTTGTTTATGCACATTTTTTGTTGCCGCACTATCCCTATCATTATAATAGGAAGGGAGAGTTAAGGGCAATTGAAAGCGACAGCATCGGAGATAAGGAAAAGTATTTGGACCAATTGATCTATACCGATGATCTGATAATGAAAATTACGGATTCGATTCTTGCGAATTCCGCTGTTCCGCCTGTGATCATTATCCAGGGCGACCATGGTTTTAATATGCTTGGCGGAAGTGATAAAATAAATGAAGCAAACAGCATTTTAAATGCTATCCATCTTCCCCGGGAATTCAACAATAAAGTACCTGCAACAATAACACCTGTAAATACATTCCGGTTTGTGTTCAACTCCGTGTTCGGATTTCATTTTAAACAGGAGGAAGACAGGTTATATTATGTGAACGAGAATACATTTGATTGTACGGAGATAAAATAGCGGTTCAATTTAGTACGGTTATTTCAATAACTTCTCTATTGTCTTTGCGTAATATTCATGTTCCAGCTTGTGAATTTTAGCGGCGAGTGTTTCAGGAGTATCCGTTTGAGTCACGTCACATTTCACTTGTAAAATAATTTCTCCTTCATCGTAGTTTTCATTCACGTAATGGATGGTTATGCCGCTTTCCTTTTCATTGCCTGCAATAACTGCTTTATGAACGTTAGCCCCGTACATCCCCTTCCCGCCATATTTTGGAAGTAATGCGGGATGAATGTTTACAATTTTGTTGTGAAAAACTTTGTTTAAATAGGCCGGTATCAACCACAGGAATCCGGCAAGCGCGATAAGATCAATGTTATATTTTTTTAATTCACCAGGCAAAAATGTGGTTTCGGAAAAAGTTTTCTTGTCGATCAACAGGTGAGGTATGTGTGAAGCCTTGGCTCTTTCTATCACATGGGCTTTAGGATTGTTGGTTACGATCAATGCCACACGGGCCAGATCACTTGATCTGAAATGATTGATCAGCTGTTGAGCATTTGTGCCTTCCCCGGAAGCGAATACCGCTATATTTTTCATACGTCTTTTCTGCTGTTTCTTATTTTTCTGCAATGCAACAATACTCACAAAGCTTTATTTACAACAAGGGATCGAGACATAAAATGTAGTCCCTTTTCCCTCTTCTGTTTTAAACCATATTTTCCCGCCGCAACTTTCAATGATGTTTTTCGCCATAACGAGTCCCAGTCCCATTCCGGCCGTTTTGGTTGTGAAATTCGGAGTAAATATTTTATCAATAAAATCATTACTGATTCCATTGCCGTTATCCTCCACTTTTACCAGGTAATGATCATTCTCCCTTGTCAACGATACTTTTATCCGTCCCTCCTGGGTTTCTGGTATTGCCTGAGTTGCGTTTTTTATCAGGTTGTTAAAGACACGAAGTAATTGTTCTTTATCGGCAAATACGCATGCTTCACCTTCTGTTTCATTCGTATATTGAAAAGTTGAACCATCTGTTTCCTTGAATAAAGAAATAGCGTTCTGTAAAATATTATTTAAGTCAATTTTTTCATTGTTGGGTTTAGGCATTTTTGCAAAACTCGAAAATGCGCTTGCAATGGATGACAAGGCATCGATCTGCTCGATGAGGGTATTGGTAATTCGCTGAAGCTTTTGTTCCCGGTCAGGTGTCTTGTCACTCCACATACGTTGCAAATGTTGTACACTAAGCTTCATCGGGGTAAGTGGATTTTTTATTTCATGCGCCACCTGTTTGGCCATTTCGCGCCAGGCACTTTCCCGCTCCGACCGGGCAAGCAGGTCGGCGCTTTTGGTCAGCTCCATGATCATGCGGTTGTATTCTTTTACAAGGCTGCCTATTTCGTCATTATCGGTCCAGTCGATAGGATCATTTATTTTTCCCAATTGGATCTTGCCGAGTTTGTCCTGTATAAGTTTAAGCGGGCGTGTTACATAATTGGAAATAAAAATGGCCATTAAAACGGAAAGAGCAAAGAGTAAAACGTAAATATTGATTAACGCGACGAGAAAGCCGGCAATCTCTTTTTCCAGTTCAGTTTGCTTGGCAAAGTAAGGCAGGTTAATATAGGCCAGCAGTTCCCCGTCTTTTCCTTTAAAGGGAACATAGGCCGAGAGGTATTCCAGGCTGCCGATCTCTTCATCATGTATGTATTGAGTCTTTTGCTGAATGGCCATCTCGAGATACGCATCCGGGTTCATTTTAGTAGAGGCGAGACCCTCTTCAAAGATCTTGGGCTGGGAAGAGGCATAAACATTGCCGTTAAGATCGTACAGGTTAACATCTGTAAAAAACACTGACGAAAGTTTTTTAAGAAAATAATTAGCATATTCTTTGAAGCCGCTATTGAGTACCGATTCCTCACCAAGTTTACTTCCCAGTTCAACAGATACTGAGTTGATCTTTTCACTGATACTTTCCCTGTTCTTCACTTCATATTGCTGTTTAATATAAATTATTGTGCCTGTGCCGAATAAAGCAAGTGAAACCAGCACAATAAGCACAAGTAAGAACTGTATCCGGTATTTAAAGCTGTTATGATCGAATAAGCTGCCGCGGATCACCTGCCGGACGATTATTACAATCAGAACGATAAGGCTAAAAAAACTAAAGAGGTAGGAGAAAAAGGTTACCATATCAAGTAATGTTTGCGAGGGCTGGCTGATGACCACTACGGTGGATCTGTTTGGTGAAAAACTCAGGTGGTTATATCCATCGATGTCGGTAAAAGTAACGTCTGTTCCACCTGTGATAAATTGCCGGGGGGTTAAACTGAACCGGAATTTGCCGTATTGACTGATCAATACGTTGTTCTTATACTTTGCGTATGAATAATTAAAGAGGTCCCGGTCAATCCCCATGTTCCGGTCGAGTAATAATTCAGGGAACCCGATCTCTTCTGGCAGGAAACGGGTGTCCAGTTCAGCATATATGGTAGCCAGTTTTCGTTTCCCGTATTTATCAATTGTGACGGGCAATTTGGCCATGTAGCTTATTTTCCCTGAATTATTTTTTAAAAAATAAAAATGTTCGCTGGCCGTTTCCTGGCCTTCCCGCTCAATGATCTCATCGTAATAAGTGTTGTTTTCAATGGTAGAGCCGGCGGGTTTTACCAGTACCCGGCAAAGTGTATCGAACACGGTAAATCGTATGTTGTATTTGTCCCAATAACCGCCAAAATAATTCTGACGTAAACGTTTTTCAAACGCATTAATGTCCTTTTCGGGCTGCAGCAGGTAGCTGACGAGTAAGCTGTCTGAGTTCAGCTTTTCTTCCACTTCCGTGAACAGGTGTTCTGTCAATGGGTCCTTATCCGCTGCCAGCTTTTCGGCAATTACAATACGGTTTTCATGTTCTTTCCCGCGCAGTTCCTTAGTGAATGTGTGTACACTGTATATGGAAAACAGTAATACAATGAGTACAATATCGGGAAATGAATAGCCGCCGCGGGACGCCTTATTTTTAACAATGTAAACACTTATCGTTATAATAAGCGGCATTGAAATATAGATCCAATCGACATAGCCGATGATATGACAAATGACCGAGAAAAGGATTGCCGCAATAAAAAAAGAATTAATACGTGATCTTAACGACAACTGTAAATCATTAACTACGTTGACAGCCCTATTGGCAGCAAGAAAAAAGGAAAGTAGTAACAGGGCAACAATTACAAACCCCGTATAACTTATGGCATTAAGGCTGAAGATATTATTTATGTTAAATGAAATGTTGGAATTTTCGATAAGGCTGATAAAAAATTTGTTTATAATAAGTGAGCCGCAGAAAAGTGCGAAGAGCAGGAGGGTTGCAATTATGAATTTATTTTTTAAGATCTTATTTTCATGTCCCGCGGCTGTAGATAAGTTCAAATAGATCCCGATCGCAAGGATGAATAAAGTGTTTAAAAGCAGGTCGCCCAATGAGGGCAGCCAAAAGGAAGTGGCATCGCCATAAAACTGGGGCCCGAATAAGGGAGTAGAATAAAGCGCTTCGGGCAGATGAAATTTTATAGTTATAAAACGCAAAGCCGCCAGGCTGAAAATAAAGGGCAGAGCTTTAAAGGGATTATACACATTGATATGCAGCGATGGATCAAATAATAAACAGAGTCCCAGTACAAGCAGAAGAAGGCCGGTAAGCTCCAGAACTATCGGCCAGCTGTATACCATGAAAGCAGCTTCGTTGCTTTCATTGAACTTTAACGTGAACAGGTAATTTCCGGAATGGTCATGAACAGCAAGCACATCAGCGCTGTTGCCTTTTAAAAGGCGTGTATCGCTGGACAATGAGAACTGTTTTTGAAATTTGTTAAGGAGATAATCGTTCTGATAAGGGTAATCGGTTTTGATCAGGAATAGTCCGATACAGTTTTTGGTAGACGCGGATGATTTTGTACGGATAACTTCGAACCAGCCGTTGCGCAGCCGGGCCAGCTTGTCATCAAGGCAAACTGTTTTCATCTGGTTTTCTACTGCAGCTGAATTGTCGGACCAGAATTTTAAGGTGTCGTTCTCATAGATCAACAGTACATAACCAAACTCCTTATAAAGTTTATTGTAGTATTCGGGTTTTTCGGTGAATAAACGGGTGTAGCTTTCTTTCGAAGCCCGGTCGGCCAGCACCGCTAACTCGTGTTCGAGCTGCAACTCTTTTTTATGCAAAACGGATTCAAATTTTTGAAGCTCAGGAGTGTGATCCGTATTGGATGGTCCGTGAAATACATAACTGAGTAAAATTGCGGCAAGCCCCGATAATAAAAGGCGAAAGGAGTATGAGGAGAACCATTTCAAGAGTCAAAAAATTAAAGGCAAAGGTAGCAATTAAGGCGGTAAAAAATGTAATTTTGTAACCCAATGGCCAAACATAGTAACAAACCAAAACCGGCTAAAGAAGAAAGAGTTACAGAGGCCCGGCTTCCGTTACAGCCATCTTCTTTGTTCTCGTTTTCCGGCTTTCGCGCGCAGGCCATCATACTATCGATAATCGGGTTTGTATTTTACTTCAATTCATTTTTTAATGAGTTCGCGTTAGATGATGGTATAGTTATCATAAAAAATGAATATGTTCAGCAGGGAATAAAAGGCATTCCGAAAATATTAAGCAAAGATGCTTATGATAGTTTTTATCGGTCGATGAATGCTAAGGATCAGCTTTCAGGCGGTCGTTATCGTCCTTTGTCAATCGTTACTTTCGCCATTGAGCAACAATTTATGGGCACCAATCCCGACGGAAAAGCAATTCCCAATTGCTGGGATAAAAACGGGAACGGGAAAACGGATGTTGAAGAGGATCTGAACGGTGACAGCCTGTGGAATGAAATGGATTGCGCGATATATGGTATGCATGTCCGACATGTTATAAATGTATTGATATACATTCTTTCCGTTATAATATTGCTTTACTTTTTAAGAAATATTGTTTTCCCGCTGGAGCCGGACATCGCTTTTATTGCCGCACTTTTGTTTACCATTCATCCGCTCCACACAGAGGTAGTGGCTAATGTGAAAAGTCGTGACGAGATCATGTCCCTGCTCTTTATTTGCTTGACTTTTATTTATGCCTTCCGGTATAAGGATGATAATAAAAAAGCAACCTTGCTTAAAGCTTTGTTGTGTTTCTTTCTCGCCCTATTATCAAAGGAATATGCCATCACACTCATCGTCCTGCTTCCGCTTGCCTTTTATCTCTTCAAAAACCATTCGTTTAAAAACGGCATAAAGGCGTTTCTGCCATATACCCTTGTGGTGGTTATTTACCTTGTGATCCGTCTTTCTATCGTGGTGCTGAAAGCAAATGTTCCTGACAATGAGGTGTTGAACAACCCGTATTTATTTGCCACCAAAGCGCAGAAAATCGCCACAGAGATATCCACCACACTCAACTACCTTAAACTATTGATATTCCCCCATCCATTGTCGGCGGACTATTCATACAACGCTATTCCTTACAAGGATTTTGCCAATCCGATCGTTTGGCTTTCGCTAATTGTTCACGTAGGAATGATTATCGCGGGGATAAAGCTTTTTAAGAAGCGGCATGTATTGTCTTTCGCTATTGCATTTTACCTGATGAATTTATTTCTGGTCTGCAATATTTTTTTGAACATCGGCGCTACCATGGGCGAGCGCCTGATCTATCATTCTTCTGTTGGTTTTGTTATAGCTCTCGCTTTCCTGCTGGTAAAAGGGGTTGAAAAAATGCGGATAACCGATGCTTCACGACGCATAGTCCTGTTGGGACTTCTTGTTATAGTTATTGTAGCGAGCGCTTTCAAAACCATTGAGCGCAATGCGGAATGGAAAAATGACATAACATTATTCACAAAAGATGTAAAAACAGTTCCCGGTAGTACTTTAGCTAATGGTAATGCAGGCGCACGCTACATTGATCTTTCGGAACGTCCGGAGAACAAAGCAAAGCAAAAGGAGTTGCTCGCGAAAGCGATCGGGTATCTTGATAAAGCGATTGCCATACACCCCCGTTATGTAACAAGCTACATAAATCGTGGTTTGGCTTATTACAAATTGGATGACCTGGAAAAAACAAAAGCCAACTGGGATATGGTGGAAGTATATTATCCGCATTACCCTGATATACCAAGGTATAAGGATATTCTCGCCACTGGTTATCTGAACCGTGGACTCGACCTGGGCAAGAACCAAAAGGTAATGGAAGCCATTGCCGAAATGGAAAAAGCAAAACAGATCGCTCCAAATAACCCGGAGATCTGGTATAACATTGGCGGGGCATACTTCACCATTAATGATTACCAGAAGGCGTTGCAGGCATGGGGGAAAACACTTGAGCTCAAACCCGACCACCAGCAGGCACAACAAGGCTACATGGAATTAAAAAAGATCATCGCGGGTCAACCCGTTCAAAGCAAATAGAAATATGGCAGCAAAGGATAAATATGGAATTGCACAAGCTCTGCAGGAGCTTGGTTTGAAACGCCTCAATAAGGGGATAAGTACAGGTGTAAAATGGTACGATACAAAGGGCGACCGTATCGATTCTTATTCTCCGTCCGATGGAGAGTTGATAGGTATTGTGAACCAGGCAACAAAAATTGATTATGAGAAAATGATGAAAGTCGCGGAAGGGGCTTTTGTTACCTGGAGGCTGATCCCGGCTCCGGCGCGCGGAGAAATTGTAAGGCAAATGGCGGAGGAATTAAGAAGAAATAAAGAAGCCTTGGGAAAATTGGTGTCGTATGAAACGGGAAAGATATATCAGGAAGGTCTGGGTGAAGTGCAGGAAATGATCGATATATGTGATTTCGCGGTTGGGTTGTCCCGCCAGTTGTACGGTTTAACCATGCATTCCGAACGGCCTAAGCACCGTATGTATGAACAATGGCACCCGCTTGGCATTGTTGGAATAATATCAGCCTTTAATTTTCCTGTCGCCGTATGGAGCTGGAACGCCATGTTGGCACTTATATGCGGTGATGTGGTGGTTTGGAAACCTTCTGAGAAAACACCATTATGCGGCATCGCTTGTCAAAATATAATTGCCGGAGTATTAAAACGAAATGACGTGCCCGAAGGAGTTGTAAATTTAATTATTGGTAATTCGCATATAGGGGAATTGATGTGTAAGGATAAGCGCATTCCGCTTGTATCGGCTACCGGTTCAACACGTATGGGAATCAACGTGGGAACAACAGTTGCGCAGCGCCTGGGCCGTTCTTTACTGGAATTGGGCGGAAATAATGCCATTATCATTACCGAACATGCGGACCTGGACATGGCGCTGAGAGCCGTATTGTTTGGTGCAGCAGGCACTGCGGGTCAGCGCTGTACAACTACGCGCAGGTTGATAATAAAAGACAGCATTTACACCGCCTTTAAAGAAAAATTAGAGAAAGCCTATTCACAGATACGTATCGGTCATCCGCTCGAAAACGGAACGATGGTGGGACCGCTTATTGATAAGCAGGCGGTTCGTATGTTTGAGGAAGCGATAAAGGAAGTGAAGGCTGAAGGAGGAAAAGTAGTTTGCGGCGGGGAGATTTTGAAAGGTAAGGATTTTGAATCGGGTTGTTACGTAACACCCTGTATCATTGAAGCAAAAAATTACTATAAAAAAGTTCAGGAAGAAACATTTGCGCCGATATTGTATTTAATGAAATATTCAAAAATTGAAGAGGCCATACAAATGCAAAATGATGTGCCGCAGGGATTGTCATCCTCCATATTCTCCGGAAATATACTGGAAACTGAAAAATTCCTTTCTCCGGAAGGCTCGGATTGCGGGATTGCCAATGTAAATATCGGGACCTCTGGTGCAGAAATAGGAGGGGCATTTGGCGGCGAGAAAGATACCGGCGGCGGACGCGAGTCGGGTTCCGATGCCTGGAAGGCCTATATGCGCAGGCAGACCAATACAATCAATTACGGAACGGAATTGCCTTTGGCACAGGGAATAAAATTTAATGTTTAGTTTTCGGAATAAAATTTATTAAAAGAAGCAAATGAACAAAATGAGAACCATCACCCTTCTGTCGGGCCTGTTGCTATACTACAGCATAAGCGCTCAGCAAAACACAACTGAAAAAAAACCGGTGGAAACTATGTGGCTGGGAAAATTGAAATTAAACGACAGTACTCTTCTGTATTTCGACCTCGGAATTTTAAACACAAAAGCGGGGAAGCAAATTATTATTCATAACGGCGAAGAGAGCATAACAATAAGCCAGGTTTCTGAAACAAAAGATTCGCTGAGTTTTAAAATGCCTGTCTTCGATTCGGAATTCAAGTGTAAAAAAACCGGGGATTCAATTTCAGGATCATGGATCAATCATGCCCGGAAAACAAATAACATTTTACCTTTTAGTGCAACAAAGACAGGTAAAAATAGTGAGGCTTCAGAATCGCATTCATCACTCATTAAAACCAAATGGGAAATGACTTTCAATCCGTCCGCTGCTGATGAATATAAAGGAATCGGTTTGGTTGAACATGGAAACAAGGCAGGAGACCGGGTTGAAGGAACAATATTAACAGAAACAGGCGATTACCGGTATCTTGCAGGCTCATTCCTTGATGATCAAACACTTTCCTTTTCCTGCTTTGATGGAGCCCATGCATTTATGTTTAAAGCTAAATTGAAACCTGATACCACCCTTGAAGGTGATTTCTGGTCGGGTTCGCACGGACATGAAAAGTGGAAAGCGAAAATTAATGACAGATTTGAATTAAGAGATCCTGACTCTTTAACCTTTTTAAAACCCGGGTTTGACAAATTCGAGTTTTCATTTCCTGATCTGACCGGTAAAAAAGTTTCGATCACTGATCCAAAATATAAAGGCAAAGTTGTTATTGTTCAGATCATGGGTTCATGGTGTCCGAACTGTATTGACGAGACAAAGTTTTTAGCGGGTTTTTATGATAAACAGAAAGCAAAAGGGCTTGAAGTGGTTGCATTGGCCTATGAGCGTACTGGTGATATGAGCAAAGCTGTTACAAATGTTCAGCGGGTAACAAAGAAGTTTAACTGCAGGTATGATGTCTTGATTGCAGCAACATCTTCCGAGAAGGAGGTGGCAGCAAAAACGCTTCCTATGTTGAATCATATTATGTCGTACCCCACAACAATTTTTATTGATAAAAAAGGGAAAGTCAGAAAAATCCATACAGGCTTTAGCGGGCCGGCTACCGGTAAATACTACGACGAGTTTGTGGAGGAAATAAATGAGTTTGTAGGCAAGTTGTTAAAAGAAAAATGAAATGTGTCAAAAGTTTTTATACCAATTATAAATAAAATTAAGTCCAATATTTGCAGAATAGATTTTTTTTATTATTTTTGGACTAAACTATAAATATAACAATATGTCATTCGCAAAAACAATACACATCAAAGAGAGTGTGAAGGAATTAACCCAGCTGAGAAAAAACAGCAGTGATACAATTAATAAACGGCTATTAATGCTTATTGAAATAAAGCGAGAAGATGGTCGCTCTATTTCCAAACGAGATTTAGCGAAACTCATAGGGGTTGATCCCAATAGCATAACATCA
>JACPDY010000051.1 GCA_016183775.1 Bacteroidota bacterium | reverse complement strand
TTTCAAATCTAATGAACTGCTCAACATACAAATCAAAAACAGTGTCAGGTAAAAATCAATACATTTCATGCAAAATTTCATATTTGTCACTTGCACAGATGAATATATTTTATAAATTAGCTTAACCCAATCATTAAATGAAACATCATGAAAAAAATTACTCAATTTCTCTGCATCTCGATCATTCTCCTTTCTACAATTTATAAAACCAGTGCTCAATGTAATGTGTTTTTAACAGGGATAAAAAACGTAACCTGTAATGGTTTATGTGATGGAACTGCAAACGCTTTTACATTTGGAGGAACTGCTCCATACACCTATTCATGGAGCGGAGGACAAACGACTGCTAACGTTACAAGTTTTTGCGCTGGGGTATATACATTAACTGTTAAAGATGCCAATACATGTAATATCACAACCGTGGCCACTATACTTCAAGCCCCGGTTCTTAAAGGAACTACCTCTACTACAAACGCCAAATGTAATTCTCTCGGAACTGCTTCTATAACTCCCACGGGAGGCTCGACACCATACAATTACACCTGGAGTCCAGGTGGAAAAACAACAAGTACAATATCCGCAGGAGCGGGTATATACACTGTTACCCTAAGAGATTCTTATGGTTGTATTAAGATGTATATTGATACCATTGGTAGTGACCCCGGAGCAATTACTGCAACTGCCACCCAGACGAATATAACTTGCAATGGTCTCAGTAATGGCTCAATAGCGGTTTCTCCTTACGGAGGGACAAGTCCTTATACCTACTCATGGAGCCCCGGTGGACAAACGACTTCATCCAGAACCGGTTTATCTGCCGGAACGTATAACGTTTCAATTACAGATGCGGTGGGATGTACTTCAAGTCGTTCCTTTTTAATAACCCAACCTACAGCTATAACTTTGGGAGGTGGGTTTGGTTTAATAGGAGTACCGGCTAAGTGCAATGGCACCAATACAGGATCAATTAATGCTACTACTGCCGGCGGCACAAGCCCTTATACCTATATTTGGAGTAATGGGGCAACTACACAACTGAATTCAGGAATAGGCGCAGGGACCTATACGGTAACCGTAAATGATGCAAACGGTTGTAGCAGAACCGGCACAGCAACTGTAACAGAACCAGCTGTTCTGGCAGTTAGCACAGCAGTAACAACTACAACAGCGACTGCCAATCCAACCGGTGGAACACCTCTTTTTTCTTATGTCTGGAGTAATTCCGGAACAACGAAAACAATTACAGGCCTTGGCTTTGGAACATATACAGTAACAGTAACTGATGCAAACGGTTGCTCTCAAACAGCAACAGCGACTGTTGTGGCAACCTGCAATGTAGTATTGAACGGAATAAAAAACGTAACCTGTAATGGAGCGTGCAATGGTACTGCCACAGCCTTGGCTGCAGGAACAGCTCCATACACCTTTTCTTGGAGCAGCGGACAAACCACTGCCAATGTCACAAATCTTTGCGCCGGAACATTTACGGTATCTGTTACAGATGCCAACGCTTGTGTTTCAACATCATCATCAACAATTCTTCAGGCTCCTGTGCTAACTGCAACAGTCTCTTCTACAAACGCAAAATGCAATACACTCGGAACCGCTTCTATTGTGGCAACCGGCGGATCTGCACCTTACACCTATAATTGGAGCCCCGGCGGAAAAACAACAAGTACAATAAGCGCAGGCGCGGGAATATATACTGTAACATTGAGGGATAACTATGGTTGCATTAAAGTATATACAGATACAGTCAAAAGTGATCCTGGCGCAATAACAACTTCTTCTTCTCAAACGAATATCAATTGTAATGGAGGAAGTAATGGTTCCATATCGATAACTCCCTCAGGCGGAACAGCACCGTATACATATACCTGGAACCCGGGAGGACAAACCACTTCCACCACTTTAACCGGACTCAACCCGGGTACTTACATAGTTACGATAGTTGATGCGATCGGATGCACATCCAATCGTTCATTTATAATAAACCAGCCTGCTCCTATAGTATTCGGTGGGGGTGCCGGCCTACTTGCGATTCCTGCAAAGTGTAATGGAGAAAGCAACGGTTCAATTAACGCTCCCACTTCCGGTGGCACGAGTCCTTATACATATAGCTGGAGCAATGGCGCAACCACACAACTTAACTCAGGAATTGGAGCAGGCACATACGCACTAACAGTTACTGATGCAAATGGCTGCACTAAAACAGCTTCCGCAACTGTTACAGAACCTCCTATCCTGGCCGTTACCACAACAACTACAACCAACTCGGCGACTGCAAATCCAACCGGCGGAACTCCTGCCTATACCTATCTATGGAGTAATGCAGGAAGCGCAAAAACAATTACCGGTATTGGTTTTGGTACATATAATGTAACTGTCACAGATAAGAACGGTTGTACACAAACTGCGACTGCTACGGTTATTGCGACATGCAACATAACCTTGAACGGAATAAAAAATATTACCTGCAACGGAGCATGTGATGGTACAGCAACTGCAATGGCAGCAGGAACTTCTCCTTATACTTATGCATGGAGTGGTGGACAAACTACAGCCAGCGTCACAAACCTTTGCGCCGGAACATTTACAGTATCTGTTACTGATGCCAATGCCTGTGTTTCAACTTCGGCCAGTACGATTAACCAGCCGCCTGCTTTAACGGCAACAGTTGCTTCAACTAACGCCAAATGCAATACGCTTGGAACTGCTTCAATTACTGCCTCCGGCGGATCTGCACCTTATACTTATAGCTGGAGTCCCGGCGGAAAAACTACAAGCGCTATTAGTGCCGGCGCCGGAATATATACTGTAACACTAAGGGATATGAATGGCTGTGTAAAAATGTATACCGATACTGTTAAAAGCGATCCGGGCGCGATAACATCTTCTGCTTCTCAAACCAATATAAGTTGTAATGGAGGAAGCAATGGTTCAATAACGATAACTCCATCCGGAGGAACAGCTCCGTACACATATACCTGGAATCCCGGAGGACAAACAACCTCCACCACTTTAACAGGACTGTCCCTCGGAACATACATAGTAACCATTGCCGATGCGATCGGATGTACGTCAAATCGTTCATTTATTATAACCCAACCAGCTCCGATATTATTCGGCGGCGGAGCCGGCTTACTTGCTACTCCTGCAAAATGTAATGGCGAAAGCAACGGCTCTGTCAATGCCCCTACATCGGGAGGCACGAGTCCTTATACTTATAGTTGGAGCAATGGCGCAACCACACAACTGAATTCTGGAATCGGAGCAGGAACGTATGCTTTAACAGTAACTGATGCAAATGGCTGCACTAAAACAGCTTCAACAACTGTTTCAGAACCTCCGGTGCTTGTTGTAACAACAACTACCGCAACTAACTCTGCCACTGCAAACCCAACCGGAGGAACAACAGCATATACCTATAACTGGAATAATGGTGCAAGCACAAAAACAATCACCGGTCTTATTACCGGTACTTATACTGTAACAGTAACGGATAAAAACGGTTGCTCAGCCAGTTCAACCGCCACGATTCTTACTACTTACATAAATGGCGCAAATACAGAAAGCGGCTTAAAAATTTACCCGAATCCTGTATCAACACATTTAACCATTGAACTTTCTTTTGAAAATAGTTCAGCTATAAAAATCACTCTCCTCAATATCCTAGGAGAGATGATTTCAGATGAAAATTTAACAACGAATAAAATCTTTAAGAAATCAATAGATGTCTCCGGACTTACAGATGGCATTTATTTTATTAATGTCAAATCCGAAAACCAGAGCTACACTCAGAAATTTATAATAAACAAATAATACACCCCCTTACTTCTCTCCCTTTTGGTTAATAATTGAATTGATCAAAGGGGAGAGTTACTTTTATTTGATCTAATATGCAGTCCGATCAATAATCGGTATAATGCCGATCCTATCCATTAATCAATGTATAACGGCCATAATACCGACTTGTGAAGCTCTGAAATTTGGTATATATTTGATAATCCGTTATTTAATCTGGTATGCAAACACATAAAAGATTGGTCTTGGTTACATTTTTTAGTATAGTCACTATAGTGATTTTATTTCATGGCTGTGTAAAAAAAACAATTGACCTCGACAATATGGGCAACGAACAATGGCAACCAAATCTTGCTGCCCCTCTTATATTCTCATCACTTACAATTGATGATATTATTACGAAATCCGGTAAACAGGGAAGCATACTGATCGGCAGCGATAAATTCTGCACGCTCGTTTACAGGGGCACATTATTTTCGTTTCTCGCAAAAGATATTATTGTATTGCCCCCGCAAACCTATACACAAACTGTTAACCTTACAGATGCCGACATTACAGCGCTTACCGGCGGCGGCACTGTGACCGTCAATTATACACAAACAATTAATTTCGATTCGGGTGTTGGTTCACCTGAAGTGGATTCACTTATTTACAAATCAGGAATATTAACGGATTCTATCGTGTCCGACTTTAAACACAATGCAAGTATCACCATCACTATACCTTCCGCTAAAAAAGCCGGTGTGCCATTTTCACAAACGCTTAACCTGAACTATACCGGAACAACACCTGTAGTGGCAACGGATAACATGAACCTGAACGGCTATAAATTTGACATGACCGATGGCGGAACAACATTCAGCAAATTCAAAATCAATTATGCTGTAACATTAACTTATATCGGCGGCAACCCCGTTACAGCATCCGACAAAGTGACCATTATACAAAAATGTGCAAACCCCATGTTTGATAAGGTATTTGGCTATATCGGAACACAATCGTTGGTACCAACAGCACAGGATAAAGACACCGTTGCTCTATCCATATTCAGGAATACAATTTCCGGCGGCACCTTTACACTTGATGATGCGCGCATTAAATTTATTTTTTCAAATTCATTCGGAGTACCGATTAAGGCGACCATGCCTCAGCTTACAGGCTATACTCCGCCCGGAAGCAATTATCCTTTGACAGGATCAGGTATACCTGCGGCTTTACCAATTCCAAGCCCTACGATCAGTGAGATCGGACAGATTAAAGTCGACTCATCAATGATCCTAAGCAAATCCAACAGCAATATATTATCGGTTGTAAGCAATAGCCCACAGCATATAATCTACCAGATCACATCTCAGTCAAATCCTGTTCCTTATGCTTCCCGGAATTTTGTTATTGACACCAGCCGCTTCAAAGTGGATATGGAAGCACAGCTACCTTTATATGGCACAGCAAACAATTTCACCATCAACGATACGATTAAAGATTTCAAACTCAACCTTACAGGGACTGACGCAACATTGGAAACACTTATGCTCCGCACCTATATTTCAAATGGTTTTCCTACTGATGTGGGGGTGCAGGTTTATTTTACCGATTCCGCTTACACAAAAATTGATTCTTTGATCAGTCCATATCAGGTTATTATGCCTTCGGCAACAGTTAATTCAACTACAGGAAAAGTAATTTCCCCGGCAGTTAAAATCACCGACAGCAACTTCGATAAAACCAGGATCAATAATCTTACAAAAGCAAAACGCGCGCTTGTAAAAGGTATGGTGTCTACCTATAATAACGGAGGGACGTCGGTAAAGATCTATTCAGATTACAAACTCGATATCAAGATCGGTGTGCAGGCAAAATTGAATGTGAAGATCAACAATTAAACCTTTCAGGTTTTTTATGAAAAAAACAGTGCGGATATTATTTTTTGTTCTCCTCTTTCATCAGGCATCAATTGCCCAGCAGAATTTTGTACTCTACAATATGCGTTTTATTCCGCAAAGCGGATACGCGAACCCCTCATTACTGCCTGTTAGCCGGATCAATATAGGCCTCCCCGGAATTTCATCGATCTATGCCAACTTCGGCAATAGCGGATTTACGTTAAACGACCTTTTCAAAACAAACGGCGGCGTAGTGAGTTACAATATGGATGGACTCATTGGCAACCTCAAAAAGAATAACTATATAACAGCTTCACTTCATGTTGATCTGCTATCATTTGGATTTAAAGTACAGAAAAATTATTTCAGCTTTAATCTCACTGAAAAAGCTGATCTCTGGTTCCGCTATCCGAAAGATTTCCTGGATTTTGTATGGAAGGGGAATGGCGCATTTTTAGGAACCGAGAAAAATTTCAACTTCGGCATTAATGCCTCGCACTACCGTGAATGGGGCTTTGGCTATATCCGTGAACTTAATGAAAAACTCACCATCGGGGGCAGGGTTAAGCTATTGGGTGGCATGGAAAATGTTTCTACAAAAAAAACAGATGTTAAATTTTACACGGACCCAATCGATTTTTCTTATCGCATTTCCTCCGATATTCTTATAAATTCAAGTGTTGACACCGGCCAATACAGCAACTTAAACCCCACCTCCTATCTCTTCAGCTTTAAGAACGCCGGATTTGGAGTTGACCTTGGCGCGACATATCAGCTGAACGAAAAATTCAATTTCTCGGCAAGCCTTATTGACCTGGGCTATATCAACTGGAAATCCAACACCCAAAACTTCTACAGCAAAAACCCCGGTGCTACAATTCTGTATAAAGGTGTTGGCTTTGACGCGCTCGGAGTTGATACATTGAAACTCGAAAAAGCCCTGCAGGAAATGGGCGACTCATTGAAAAACACATTCGAAATAAAAGATGATCGCCATGACCGGTATAAAACTTATTTACCTGCTCAATTATACATTGGCGGCAATTACAATATCAATGATAAAAATTACGCGGGAGTATTGCTCTACGCGCAGCTGCTTGACAAAACATTCCGTCCCGGAATTACCCTTTCAATGTCATCACGTGTTGGCAAAGTTATTTCCTCCGTTCTTTCCTACTCGATCTTTAACAGGAGCTATAGTAATATAGGATTTGGATTTTCCCTGAATATTGGTCCGGTGCAGCTTTATGCGGTCAGTGATAACGTGCTTGGTATGCTACTTTTAAATAATTATAAAACCCATAACGGGTCCTCATTTTCGGTGCCATCATATACAAGAAGTACCAATGTACGTGCCGGCTTGAATTTAACTTTGGGCCGCGGCATTCACGATAAGGATAAGGATGGCATAAGGGATAAGGATGACGCCTGCCCTGATACACCGGGCACAAAAGAGTTTAACGGTTGCCCTGACAAAGACGGGGATAAAATTCCTGACAGGAATGATATTTGTCCGGATGTTCCCGGCTTACCTATTTTCAATGGCTGCCCTGATTCGGATGGTGACGGACTAAAAGATATAGAGGACCAATGTCCGAACGAAAAAGGACCTATCTATGCAAAAGGATGCCCTGATGCCGACAATGACAGCATTAAAGACATTGAAGATGCTTGTCCGCAGGAGTCGGGTTCAAGAGCGTTAAAAGGCTGCCCGGATAAGGACAACGACGGTATTCGTGACAAGGATGATAAATGCCCTGAGAAAGCCGGCCCTGCTGATAATGACGGCTGCCCGCTTGTGAAACTGATTTTAACCGATATGAACGGAAATGTTGTAGCCACAATTATCAGGAATAAGAACGGAGAATTTATTTACGAAAAATTACTTGCCGATGAAAATGTTTTATTCAGAATTGAAGGAGATGATGTTGATTTGAAAGAGATCAATCTGATACTGGCAGGGCAAAACCGAAAATTGGTACGGGATGCGAATGGCAATTTCAGATTTGAAAAACTTACACCCATTGCGATCGCTCCGGCAAAAGAAAATGTGGATAGCAGTAAATTGAAATTAAAAATACCGGAAAGGGCTGTAGAAAAGCCCGTAGAAAATGTAAAACTTAAGGAGGAAGAAAAGAAAGTGTTAAATACCGCCTTCTCTAATCTTGAATTTGAATCGGGCAAGGATGTGATCAAACAAACATCATTCCCATCGTTGTTTGAACTGGCCACACTTATGAAAACAAAACCCGAATGGATACTACGTATTGCAGGTCACACTGACAATGTAGGAGTCCCTAAAAAGAACATGGAGCTTTCGAAAAACAGGGCTGATGCGGTAAAGAAATTTATGATACTATCGGGCCTGATGGAAAACAGGTTTATTATTGAAGCATACGGCTCAACCAAACCAATTGCTGATAACAAAACACCACTGGGCCGCCAGAAAAACAGGAGGGTTGAAATGAATTTGGTGCAGAGTATACAATAGCAAATATTCTGTTAGTATTTGGCCTTATGCTACTGTTCTTTTCTCTTAAAAAGGACTATAAAATTTTGCGATTGAGGTTTTACTCCTATCGCGTCCTGGTTCCAATAATAATTTGTGCCTTGCGGCAACATATCAACCATTCCTACCACATTATAGTTTTTCATAGAATAATCAGCGAACCACCTGAAAATTGAATCAGGTGTACCTGCCTGCTGCAACCAGGAATAATTAACATAGGCGCACATCAACATCACCGGCTTCTCCTGCTCTATCTCGCTGATCATTTCCTCCTGCATTTTCAGATTATATGGCTGCTTTTCCACCATTCCATAGGTATATATATAACCTGTTGCAGATTGCCTGTCGGCGTATAAAAATATTTCGGGTTCGGATCCCAGTATAGCTATTTTATCGCCCTCTTTTGTAGTTGACTTAATGAATTTACCGATAGGGATCGCTTCTATGAATGGATTCCCGTTATAAGCGGCATTACAGATCTGGTTAACATCAGGATTCAAATAATACGTTTTGTTCTTAGCAATGGCATTTGAAACGCTGATAATGATCAATATCACCGGAACATATTTCAATATACCCGATTTAAAACGTCCATTGAGCCAATTGCTCAGCACATCAAAGGCAATGCCGGCAAGCAAACCAATAGCGGGAAGCAGCGTAATAAAATAATGCTGCCTGAAATACAAACCCGGAAAAACTGTCGCGTAAGAAAACAAGCCAAAACCTATTGCGAATATTTTTTGTGAACGGTTGTATGTTTTATTGATCACAACAATTACAATACCGGCGATTGCCGCCAGCCAAATGATAATGTACTCATTAAAAATTGGCGGAAATAATGACATATAAATTGCAAGGCCATTGCTTAAACTTCCCCCCGCGGCATATTTACTGGCGTATTCGTAGGTCCAGAACCAGAATTTATCAAAAGCGCCAAGTGCTATAAAAATCAATACATTTAGAATATATGGTGCAAAAACACCTGCTGCAAATATTCCTCC